>NZ_VRTY01000026.1 GCF_008017455.1 Pontibacter qinzhouensis
GGGCCTCCACGGTAATCTTCTGGGTCAGGTCGCCTTTGGCTACGCCTATCGCCACCTTGGCAATTCCTCGAACCTGCGTTGTCAGGTTAGAAGCCATGGTGTTAACATTCTCCGTCAGGTCCTTCCACACACCGGCCACATTTGGCACAATGGCCTGGCCGCCTAATTTTCCGTCTGTACCTACCTCCAGCGCCACACGGGTTACTTCACCGGCAAATACATTCAGATACTCAACTAATTGGTTTATATATTCTTTCAGTTCACCTAATTCACCTTTCACATCCACCGACACTTTCTGCGTCAGGTCGCCTTTGGCAATAGCGGTGGCTACTTTGGCAATGTCGCGCACCTGCGAGGTCAGGTTGCTGGCCATGTAGTTTACGTTGTCGGTGAGGTCTTTCCAAACACCGCCTACGTTCGGCACAGTGGCCTGGCCGCCCAGTTTACCTTCTGTACCCACTTCGCGTGCTACTCGGGTTACTTCGTCGGCAAATATGTTAAGCGAGTCCACCATCTGGTTTACGTTCACCTTCAGGTCGGCCAGCTCGCCTTTTACATTAACTGTAATTTTCTGACTTAAGTCGCCTTTTGCAACAGCTGTCGCCACATTAGCGATGTCCCGCATCTGTGCCGTCAGGTTGGAGGCCATGTAGTTTACATTGTCGGTGAGGTCTTTCCAGATACCGGCAACGTTGGGCACATTGGCCTGTCCGCCCAGAATTCCTTCGGTGCCTACCTCACGTGCCACACGGGTTACTTCCGCGCCAAACACATTCAGCCTGTCCACCATCTCGTTCAGGATGTCCTTCAGGTCACCGAGTTCACCTTTTACATCTACCGATACCTTCTGGGTCAGATCGCCTTTTGCCACAGCGGTTGCCACGTTGGCAATGTCGCGTACCTGCGAGGTCAGGTTACCAGCCATCAGGTTCACGTTGTCGGTCAGCTCTTTCCAGGTACCTTCTACTTTCGGCACATTGGCCTGGCCGCCGAGTTTACCTTCTGTTCCTACTTCACGCGCTACCCGGGTTACCTCCCCGGCAAATATATTAAGCGAGTCTACCATCGCATTCAGGATGTCCTTCAACTCGGCAATCTCCCCTTTCACGTTCACCGTAATCTTTTGGGTCAGGTCACCTTTGGCAACGGCAGTTGCTACATTGGCGATGTCTCGCATCTGCGAGGTCAGGTTGCTGGCCATGGTGTTCACATTGTCGGTGAGGTCTTTCCACACACCGGCCACGTTCGGCACTTTGGCCTGCCCGCCCAATCTTCCTTCTGTACCTACCTCACGCGCCACACGGGTTACCTCGTCAGCAAAAATGTTGAGCGAGTCCACCATCTGGTTCACGTTGTCCTTCAGTTGGGCAAACTCTCCACGCACATCCACCGACACCTTCTGCGTCAGATTTCCTTTGGCCACCCCGATCGCCACATTGGCAATATCCCGTACCTGCGCTGTCAGGTTGCTGGCCATGATGTTTACATTATCCGTCAGGTCTTTCCAGATACCGGCTACGTTTGGCACAGAAGCCTGTCCACCGAGTTTTCCTTCAGTACCCACTTCCAAAGCCACACGCGTAACCTCACCGGCAAACAGGTTCAGGTTGTCGATGGTGCGGTTTATGGTTTCGGCCATCACTTTAAAGTCGCCGGAAACAGGAATCTGGAAGGTTTCATCGAGGTTACCACGCGAAATGTTCTTCAGTACTTTACCAACTTCCAGTACCGGTACTGCAATTGAATCAACAAGTCCGTTGATGTTGTTGATCATGTCTTTCCAGAAGCCGGAAGCACTTTCGGCAGAGGCCCTGGCTTTCAGGTTACCTTCTACTCCGGCCACTTTCGAGATTCTGGATACTTCGCCACCTACACCACCAATCATTTCCACCATGGAGTTGTAGGCTTCGGCTATCTCAGCAAAAATATCATTATCCTGCTTTGTCAGGCGAACTGATATATCGCCTTTCTTAAAGGCATCTAGTGCATAAAGCACTTTATAAAGCTGCTCGTTTATGTAAGCACTATCCTGCTGCTTCAGGCCACTTTTCTTTTCTTCGTGCTGCCCGTTTTTGCCAGCTGGTATTTCTGGTTTATCAGTTGTTTTGGCGACTGGGCTTGCCGCTTTTGGAGCTGATGTGGCAACATTAGCCGGAGCTGCCTGCGCTAAGGTTTTACCTGGGGCCGGAGCTGAGGTAGCCTCTGCAGCCGGAGCAGGAGCGCCTGCTTTGGGCGAAGTCGTATTTTCAAGTGTAGTAGCTACGGGCTTTGTCTCAGCCTTTGCGTTGGGTGCCGGCTTTTTCTCTTCTTTGGCTTCTACTTCACTAATGAGCTTGTCCTTGCTCAACTTCAAATTTTTACCTAGGGCCATATTACGTGTGATTTGGAAAAATTCTATTTGATTGGAAGAAAAGGAACCTGGCAACAGTCTGCCCAGTGCACCTACCTCAGCTAAATCAAAACCAATGCAATTTAAGTAATTTAATTTTAAGCGGAAACAGCGATAAATCCTGATATCAGGCCCCTGCTATTTCTTCTGCGAGAGCCTTATAATCTTTGGCTCCGTTAGACGAAGCGTCATAGTCCAGCACACTTTTCCCGAACGATGGCGCCTCTGCCAGCTTCACATTTAGCCGTATATGGCTCTTGAAAATCTTTTCTTTCACGTTTTCCTGAAGGTATTCCAGCACTTCCTGACTAAGTTTGCGCCTGCTATCAAACATCACCACTACGATACCTTTTATTTTAAGTTTCGGGTTAAATGCTTTTTTTACTTTCGAGATTGTGTTCATGATCTGATCGAGCCCCTGCAACGTCAGTACTTCCATCTGTAAAGGTATAAGCACCTCGTGTGCGGCCGTAAGGGCATTTAGCGTTAGTACCGAAAGAGAAGGAGGGCAATCTATGAGCACATAATCGAAGCCTTTTACTTCGGCCAGAATTTGTTTCAGAAACTTTTCGCGTTCAGGCTGTGTCACCAACGATATTTCAACATCTACCAGGTCGTTAGAGCCCGGTGCTACCCACATACCGCCTGTTTCTACCAGAATATCTTTAATGGCTGCTGTTCCAAGCAGTACATCGGCCAGGGTGCCATCGGGGTTAGCCACGGCCAGCGAGTAAGAAAGGTTGCTTTGCGGGTCCAGGTCTATCAGCAACACTTTTTTGCCGAGTTTACTCAGGGCGCTCCCCAGATTTATGGTGGTAGTAGTTTTTCCAGTGCCGCCCTTCTGGTTTATGACGGCCACAACCGTTGTCTTCATACGATATGGTGTAGATGCCTGCAGGCGAAAATACCTGTTCAGAAGCTAAATCTATTAAATTTATGCTGAAGCCGAAAGTTTTATTCTTGGCTTTTAGTGGCACGGGAACTAAGTCTGGCCTAATATATGTGCTGCATGTTATGAGATAGAAGTAATCCATGGCTTGCATAAATATCTTCCCACTTCTCCAGCTCTAAGCTGATGGCCAGCACATTGGCTGGTTCGAGGTAGGTAATATGTTTATCGAGCAGGTGGCGGGCGAGCTGGGTTATGCCCGGGTTGTGCCCTACGAGCAGAAGTGTTTTATCTTTGTCGGGCAGGGTGCTGATGGCCTGCAGTAACTTGGGTTCACCGGCATTATACAGCTCCGGCACGTACAAGATGTGTTGATCGTCGTAGTAGAGTTTACTGGCTAGTATACGGGCAGTGGCGCTGGCACGGTTTGCCGGGCTGGTTACGATAACATCCACCTTGCTAAAGTTATCTCTTATCCATTGGCCAGTCTGGTGTGCTTGCAGCATGCCTGCTTTGGTGAGCTCTCTCCCAAAATCCGGTTGTAACGAGAAATGATCTATTGCCTCCGCATGCCGGCAGATGAGTACTTGTCTTTGCATATAGTCGGTATTGTTACTAATATTAGGGCTCGTGTGGATGATGTATAACAAATATGCGCCTTTTTACGCCATGTTGGCTAATGATATACGTGCGCATTTGTTTTTGTTGGAAAAAATATTTGAACTTTAGGCAAATTCTGGCTGAAGCCGCCAGTAAAATAAAGGATGATAAAAAACTTAGTTATAGTAGAGTCGCCTGCAAAGGCTAAAACGATTGAAGGGTATCTTGGAAAAGATTTTGTAGTGAAGTCGAGTTTTGGTCATGTGCGTGACTTGCCCAAAGGAAACAACGCCATTGATATCCAGAACGGTTTTAAGCCCACTTATGTCGTTTCAAGCGATAAAAAAGAAGTTATTGCCCAGCTGAAGAAGCTGGCAAAAGAGGCGGAAATGGTCTGGCTGGCATCGGACGACGACCGTGAGGGAGAAGCCATTTCGTGGCACCTGACCGAAGCGCTCGACCTGAACGACCAGAAAACCCGCCGCATCGTTTTCCGCGAAATCACTAAAAATGCCATTCTGAACGCCATCAGTTCACCGCGTGGTATCGACATGGACCTGGTGAACGCGCAGCAGGCCCGCCGTATACTCGACAGACTGGTAGGCTTTGAGCTCTCCCCTGTTCTCTGGAAAAAGATTAAAACCGGTTTATCGGCCGGCAGGGTGCAGTCGGTGGCCGTGCGCCTGGTAGTGGAGCGTGAGCGGGAGATAGAACGTTTTAAAGCGGAAGCCGCTTTCAGGGTTACAGCTAAGTTCGATGTGCAGGGCAAGACGCTGGAGGCTGAACTTCCGGCTAAATTTAAAACCGAAGAGGAAGCACAGGCATTTTTGCAACGCTGCCTCGGTGCCAGTTATACTATAGAGAACCTGGAGACCAAGCCGCTGAAACGCAGTCCGGCCCCGCCGTTTACAACCTCTACCCTACAGCAGGAAGCCAGCCGCAAACTCTACTTTTCGGTAGCGCAAACCATGACGGTGGCCCAGCGCCTCTATGAAGCCGGTAAAATATCGTATATGCGTACCGACTCACTTAACCTGTCGGACGAAGCCATACAAGGTGCAGCCAATGCTATTAAGACTTCGTTTGGAGAGCGTTTTGTAAAAACCCGGAAGTTCAAAACCAAATCGCAGGGGGCACAGGAGGCGCACGAGGCCATACGCCCCACCGATTTTTCGGCCCTGACAGGCAGCACCGATCGTAACGAGCAACGCCTGTACGAACTGATCTGGAAACGCGCCATTGCCTCGCAAATGGCCGATGCCGAAATCGAGAAAACCACTGCCTCTATTGCCATTGGCTTTCAGCAGGGTCCCGGCGATAATAACCGCTTGGTTGCTACAGGCGAGGTGATCAAATTTGAAGGTTTCCTAAAAGTATACATCGAATCGAAAGACGATGAAGATGGGGAAGCAACCGATGAGGATGTGAAAGGCATGTTGCCACCACTCAGCATTGGGCAGCAGTTGCAGCTGCGCCAGATGCAGGCCCTGGAGCGCTATTCCCGCCCGGCTCCGCGTTACACAGAAGCCAGCCTTGTAAAAAAGCTGGAGGAAATGGGTATCGGAAGGCCGTCTACTTACGCGCCTACTATATCTACTGTTCAAAAACGAGGTTATGTGGAGAAGGATAGCCGCGATGGCAAAGAGCGCAAGTTCAGAGTGCTGACGCTGCAAAACGACTCCATCAGTACTCAAACTAAAACAGAAATAACTGGAGCCGAAAAGAACAAGCTCTTCCCTACCGATACGGCCATGGTCGTAAACGATTTCCTGATAGAGCACTTCCCGACTGTAATTGATTATTCGTTTACAGCCAATGTAGAAGCTGAGTTTGACGAGATTGCCCATGGAACAAAGGAGTGGGAAAGCATGCTCGATAACTTCTACCAGAAATTCCATAAGCGGATTGAGTCAAGTGAGAATATTTCGAGAGCCGACGTATCAGGGGCACGTGAACTTGGCACCGACCCTGCCACCGGTAAAACCGTGCTGGCGAAGCTAGGCAGGTTCGGCCCTTATGTGCAGCTGGGCGAGGAGGATACCGAAGCAGGAACCAAACCGATATACGCCAGCCTTCGAAAAGGACAATTTATTGAGAGTCTTGCCCTGGAAGATGCCCTGGAACTGTTTAAGCTGCCGCGCATTGTCGGCACCTACGAAGAAAAGGACATGACTGCTGCCATTGGCCGTTTCGGACCATACATCAGGCACAACAGTAAGTTCTATTCGTTGCCCAAAACCATAGATCCGCTTACGGTTACAGCCGATGAAGCTGTTGCGCTGATAGAAGCCAAGCGAAAAGCCGATGCTGAAAAACTGATAAAAGAGTTTCCGGAGAACCCGGAAGTGCAGGTGCTGAACGGGCGCTACGGGCCATATATTGTGGCGGGCAAAAAGAATGTGAAGATCCCGAAGGGTAAAGAGCCGTCGGAGTTAACGCTGCAGGAGTGCCTGGACTTGGCAGAAGCAACACCAGAAAAAAAAGGGCGTTTTGCTAAGAAAGCAGCTCCGGCCGCAGAAAAGAAAACAGCTGAGAAAAAAGCACCTGTCGCTAAAAAACCGGCAGCCAAAAAAGCTCCGGCTAAAACCACTAAAGCTGCTGCCAAAAAGAAATAAGCTCCAAGCGCTACCAAACAGAAAAGCCACCGGTATGGGTGGCTTTTCTGTTTGGTATGTTTTTTTAACAGCCTTTTGACCCTTGGATAAAAATAGAAAGAAATCCTTCTGAAGGGCATTTTCATGTAAATAATTTGGTTAGGGCAACTTTGTAATAAAGGATTTCTGCACAAAACTCTAAATCAGAAGAAGCAAAAATGGGTTAGTTATCGTATGGTACTAGCATACCTCTGATCCAGGAAATGAAGAAAAGACTTGTCGTATTAACTGGTGCAGGCATAAGTGCAGAGAGTGGTATCGCCACCTTTCGCGATGCCGATGGTCTCTGGGAAGGGCACGATGTAATGGATGTGGCCTCACCGCAGGGCTGGCGTAGAAACCCGGAGCTGGTGCTGAACTTTTACAATGAGCGCCGCAAAAATGCGCATGCGGTTAAGCCTAATGCTGGCCACCTGGCGCTGGCAGAGCTGGAGCGCGATTTTGATGTGTGCATTATTACACAGAACGTGGATGACCTGCACGAACGGGCGGGCTCTACGCAAGTGGTACACCTGCATGGGAAGCTATTTGAAAGCCGCAGTACCTTAGATGAAAACCTGGTGTACCAAATGGAAGGCTGGCAACTAAACCTGGGCGACAAATGCGAACGCGGGTCTCA
This sequence comes from Pontibacter qinzhouensis, assembly GCF_008017455.1. Taxonomy (GTDB): domain Bacteria; phylum Bacteroidota; class Bacteroidia; order Cytophagales; family Hymenobacteraceae; genus Pontibacter; species Pontibacter qinzhouensis. The sequence goes on from NZ_VRTY01000026.1 coordinate 7,152, forward strand.
GCTGCGCCCAAACATTGTATGGTTCGGAGAGGCCGTTCCTATGATGGACAGAGCCATGGAAGAGACTTTTAAGGCAGATATTTTCTTGGTGGTTGGCACCTCGCTTCTGGTGTACCCGGCGGCAGGACTAGTAGACCTGGTAAGCGAAGAAGTTCCTGTTTATGTCATCGATCCAAAGCTGCCAAACGTTCGGAAACGCCCTAACCTGCACCTGTTCGAAGAAAAAGCCAGCACGGGCATGGTTAAGGTGGCGAAGCTGCTACGGGAGCAATACCTTTGAGAACCATTGCTGAAAGTTTATGGTGCGTACTATTTTAAGAAACGCTGGCGCAAGCTGAAAGCCTTATCAAATTCTAAAGCTCCAATTATTCGAATCAAACCTGCCTTCCAAAGCAATTTCATAAAAAATCCTCCAAGGGTTATTTAAGGATCCATACTGAGTTATTGTAAAACATTTCTAATAGCTAAGACACGCCACTTTGGCGCCAAATGCTATCATAGTTGATGTTACTAATTTGCTTTTGCCTCTTGGTTCACAATTCTGGTAGCGAGTTCCAGATTCAGGTTTTTGATTTCAGCTAACACAAGTTGCGCTATTTTACGGGCCCCGAGTTCGCTGAAGTGGGTGTTATCGTTGGAGCCTTTGGGGTAGTTGGGGTGCTCACCCGCCTCCAGCTGCAGGAACAGCAGTTTACTTTTATCTTCGCCAAACTGCTGCAGCAGCTCCTGGCTCTTCCGGTCGAGGTCTATCAAAGGTGTCTTCGTTTCTTTCGCCACCTTGCGCACCAGCTCAGAATAGGTGTCGTGGGTTCCTTCTATTTTTCCGTTCGCATCGAATTTACGACGTGCGGCAGGCGTAATCAGTATGGGATTGGCTTTTTTGCGCCTGGTTTCAGAAATATATTTTTTCAGGTTTGCCTGGTACGCCTCTTCGGTGGTGTAGCTTTTCTTGGTCGGCACCTCATCGTTGTGGCCAAACTGAATGAACACATAATCGCCTGTCTTCAGGTTTTCTGACACGGGCTGCCAGAGTTTCTCTTCCAGAAAGGTGCGGGTGCTACGACCGTTCTTGGCGCGGTTGTCAACTTTTACGGTTTCATCAAAAAAATAGACAAAGGGCATACCCCAGCCAGTTTCAGGGTACTTATTTGTATCTTTAATAGATATGGTCGAATCTCCAATTAAATAAACGGTTATTGGCCGTTTCTCTTGTGGCAAAAACGCCATCAGAAACAAACTGAAAAACACCAGGGAAGCAGCAAATATTTTTTTCATAAGTGAGTTAAATATATACGAAGGTTAAAGTAAAGATAATTTTAATCAGGAAGAATAAAACTGCAGGAGGTAAAACTAACATGCGGTAACCGAACCCTTGGCAAAATAAAAGCAAAATTCTGTTGGAAGGGCATTTTCATTTAAATAATTTAGAAATTGCTCCTGAAGCCCGTACAAACAAATGATAGTCAGAAAACGGTGACTTACTTTTTAAGGCTCACTTTTGCATCCAAAGATAAAAGTATATTCGGTTCGGCAGAAAAGTAAATACAACCAGGAAAAATTTATTTTGAAAAATTCACTTTATTTTAGGCTTAAAAGGCTTTACCTCCTTCTAAACAGGTAATTACCTGCTCGTAGTGTTAAAGCTCCGATCTAGCGCATTGGTAAGTTCAACAGTTCATTTACCTTTTAACAGGCTGGCCTTATTCTTGATAGTTTCATCGGAAGAAAAGCCAATTTTCGAACCAAAGATAAACCCAACCATAACCAACTTTACAAATGAAGAAAATTCTGATGTTAGCCATTTTTGTTTTGGCCGGAAGTGCCACAATGGCCCAGATTAACCTGAACAAAGTGAAACAAGCCATTGGTGCAGGCGCTACAGGCCAGCTCTCTACTGAAGAAGTGGCAGAAGGCTTAAAACAGGCCCTTACTACCGGAGCCACCAAAGGAACTGATGTGGTATCGCAGGTAGATGGGTACCTGAAAAACCCGGCCATTATGATTCCGTTTCCGCCAGAAATAAAAAGAGTGGAAGACCGTTTGCGCCAGATAGGCATGGGCAGCGAAGTAGATAAATTTGTAGTTGCCCTGAACCGTGCAGCCGAAGACGCAGCGCAGGAAGCCAAACCTATTTTTGTGTCGGCTATAAAACAGATGACCATTCAGGATGCATGGTCTATTCTGAAAGGGCAGGACGACGCCGCAACCCTTTACCTGAACCGCACCACCTCGCCGCAACTGAATGAGAAGTTTATGCCGATCATTAAAAATTCGCTTAGCAAGGTTAATGCCACCCAGTATTATACCAACCTGATTACCGCTTACAACAAACTGCCCATGGTGCAGAAGGTAAACCCGAACCTCGACGAGTACGCCACCGGTAAAGCCATAGATGGTTTATTTGTGATGGTAGCCCAGGAGGAGAAGAACATTCGCCAGAACCCCGGAGCCAGAAGCACCGAATTGCTGCAAAAAGTATTCGGTGCCCAAAAATAACGGCCTCCCCTACACTAGCTTTAAGTAACTAAAATAGCTACCTGTTTGGCCTACACGAGGCGTAACAGGTAGCTATTTTTTTACCCCGAGTGCCTGCAGGTCAGCATCTATTTTCTTGTTCCAGCGTTCCTGTGCCACTGAGTCGAGGCTATGGCGGGTTTCGCTGTCGTAAAGCTCCTGCATGCGGTTCATTTCGCGGTAGGCCTCCAGGTACTGGTACTGTATCTGGCTGTTGTAATCTTCTATAGTCAGGTTATCCGGGTCTATGCGTTTTTTAAACTTTTCGGCTACCAATTTGGCAATGTCGAAGTGGCGTTGCTCGTGGTTCAGGGCGTAATTATCGCGGGCCACCGGCTTTACCCACGAGGAACTCTGCACCATAAATACATTCAGTGTTACATGCAGGTGAATAATACCGTTTTTAACCTCGGAGTCGCCATGGTAGCTGAAGCCAGGAAATACCGATGCACCGTAATGGCTCGTTTTTTTGGGCTGGCCAGTAAAGTCGTTCCAGGTAAGGGGGCGGCTGGGGTGGTAATGTACCGTATCGTCCACTCTTTTATTGCCCTGCTCTATAAAGTTGATTTTGATCCCTTTGGCTAGCTTTTCGTGGCGACCAGCTTCGTTGTTCATCCAGGTGTTGAGGTATTGCAGGCCTCCCGCCAGCGACTGCCGCAGTGTTGGCTCCACCATACCCCGCTGGCTTGCCGATCTCACATACTTAGCACCGCCGGTATACTCCACCAGCCGCACATTTCCGCTTTCGCGCTGCAGGTCGAAGGCAAGGCGTACGACTACTCTTCCGTTTATACTTCCTTTTTCACCTGTTGTCTCCCGCACCATACACTCCTGCAGCCTGATGACCACAGGGCGCAACTTAGGGTTGCGGGGCAGACTTTGCTTCACAAATTCTTTTAAGGCAGGCAGCTCACCGCCCTGCAGGTTAACCGGCTGAACGGTTGCGCCCACCTGCAGCACCGGCGAGGCCGGAAACAAATAAGCCACCGCTTTGCGGTCTTTCCGCTCATCCACAATATCTGCAATGTAAAATTCTTCTGGCGTAAACGGAAGGCGCTCCGGCCGCAGCACCAGCGGCTCCACCGTTACGGCACTTGTCTGACTTCCCGCACTCATCAGGATAAAGGTTAACACCACAATTCCTGCGCTCCACAGGTATGGCAGATGGCGCAGCTCCAATAACTTTTTGCTGAGCCTGGTGCCGGTAGATTTCATATAAAACTGCATGCTATTACTTCGTTTTGGCAGAACGCCCTGTTTTGAAAAAGAGGCAGGTACTCATCCTCCTTCTGGTGAACATTGCCCGATGCCAATCGGTTCGATGGCTGCTACCTTAAACAAATTTTACTTAAAATTATTGTTCCTCAGAAGCCAGCGTAAGCAGCGCCAGCCAGTGTTATAGCCACTTATAAATACAGTCTTCAGAAGCATAGCAGCCAGCAGGCCCAACCTAACTACATCTTGAAGCCAACATGAACCGTAGATGAAGCAACAATGCCATTGCACGACACGCATCAACCTCTTTCTGAAAACAGATTAACTATGAAAGCTGCTTCCCTCCTGCTTACCTTTCTACTCTGCATTGCGGTTGCGCAGGCACAGAACCCGATAATCGAAACTGTAACGGTGCTGAACGAGGAACTGAAAGAAAACTCCGGCCTCCTGAACCTGAATGGCACCCTAATTACCCACAACGACTCCGAAGGCGAAGCCAGCCTTTATGAAATAAACACCGAAACAGGAGCCATAACCCGCACCGTGGTGGTATCGAATGCCGAAAATATTGATTGGGAAGATATAGCCCAGGATCAGGAGTACCTCTACATTGGCGACATCGGCAACAACACAGGCAGCAGAACCGACCTGCGCATTTACCGCATCCGGAAAAGTGACTACAGGCATAGCCGTAATACTGTTACCGCTAATATTATAAACTTTAGCTACCCAGACCAGGATGATTTTACACCAATTAACACCTCAAATTTTGATGCAGAAGCAATAATCGCGCTCCACGACAGCCTCTATATTTTTACGAAGAACTGGGGCAACAGGCAATCGACCCTATACGCTTTGCCAAAAGTACCGGGTACGTATAAGGCCAAAAGACATGGCGACTTTCCTACTGAAGGCCTCATAACCGGTGGCACCTACAATTCCGCGAAAGCTGAGATTATGCTCATTGGGTATACGCCGATCCAGGCATTTGCCTTCCGGATAAACGGTTTCAGTGGTTCCAATATCACGCAAGGAACCACCCAGCGGGTTGAATTAAATTTGCCGCTGAGCACACAGGGAGAAGCCATCTGCCCCAGCAACGATAATGGGTATTATGTTTCTTCGGAAGGCAACCTGGTGCATGCGCCAACGCTTTACCACCTCACATTCGAGGTAACCACCGGCTCCAGTCCTGAAACTCTAATAAGCCCAACTATCATTTTCCCCAATCCTGCCAGGGAGTGGCTGCACATCGGGCATCCAAAGCAGGTGCTCACGGAGGTGTTTGATCTTTCCGGAAAGAAAAGGGTATCGACGTGGGGAAAGCAGGTAAACCTAGGTGAGTTACAACGAGGAATTTACCTGGTCAGAATCAGCGATGGAAACGGAGAACAAATAGCCTCTGAAAAGATTATGCTCGAATAACACGTACTGATCGGGTCACTTGCCTGCTGCTCTGATTTTAAATTATTCAAATGAAACAGGCCTTCCAAAGGCTAAAATAACTATTTCACCTCAAGGGTAACACAAGCAGGTGCAGGCACTCCGGACTAAACCTTGGTCTCCTAGCATCAGAAAAAAAGAGCCTCCTAAAAAAATCGTTCGTAACTTTACGGTCCAGACATGCTGCAAAATTAAAGCTGCCCTGGCTAACCAAACCGTTACCACCCTATGACGTACCGCGCCATTTGTACCGACATCGACGGCACTCTGCTCGACAGCCGAAGAGAACTATCGCCCAGAACCATTGCTGCCTTTAAAAAGCTTGATAAAAGCATTCCGGTTATTCTGGCCTCTTCGCGCATGCCTAGTGCACTACGCCATCTACAGCGCGAACTCGGCATTTTAGACCACCCCATGATTTGCTTTAACGGTGGCTATGTGTTGATTTATGAAGGCAACAACTTGGCTCCGATCGTGGTAGATACAGTAGAGATACCAGTTGCCATCTGCGCCGACATTTTACTGCGTTCCCGCCAGACGGACATACATGTAAGCCTTTATGTGGAAGACCTTTGGTATGCTCCGCAAATGGACCAATGGACCGAGCGCGAAGAACGCATAACCAAAGTATCGCCTACTATAGCTGAGCTGGAGTCTCTTTTAAGCGGCTGGCAGGAAGCCAACACAGGTGCGCATAAAGTAATGTGCATGGGGCCCGAAAATGAAATAAGCGCCATGCAGGAGGCCCTTGAAAAAACCTATGGCGAGCAATTGCACATTTATCGTTCCAAAGACACCTACCTCGAAATTGCGCCGCGCGCCATATCAAAAGCATCGGCCCTCGAAATGATTCTGAAAGACAAGTTCGACATACCCATGAAAGACGTGGTGGCTTTTGGCGACAACTACAACGACATAGAAATGCTGCAAGCGGTTGGGCTGGGCATAGCTGTCGGTAACGCCCGCAACGAAGTAAAGGCCGTAGCAAACGAAATTACCCTGCCCAACAAAGAAGACGGTGTAGCAGTTGCCATCGAAAAGCATTTCCTTTCAAAATAATTTCCAGGCTGATAGAGCTCCTTACGAATAAAGACACGGTGAAGATGGCTGCTCCTGCCCCTCAGGAATTTTTCAGGGTACAACGCAGCATTTCAGAAATCAAGACTGAAATGCTCAGCCAGTTTTTTCAGGTCTGGTACCGCTTGCAAACGCAGCCGGGTGCGCTGCTGTATGCCGATTTACTCGCAGGTCAGGCAGGTGCCGAAGAAGAAACTTTGCTTCAGCATGAACTTAGCTACCTGCCACAGGCGCTGCTAAAAGACCCTCAAAAGCCGCTGCTTGTATTTTGTGGCGCTCCTGCAAAACCAGACCGTAAGGCAAAGCAACAACAGGAAAGCCAGGCAGCCGAAGTACCCATTACACAAGCTCCGCTGCTTTTGCAGCAACCTGAAAACCAACTGCTACTCACCGAGCAGCTGGCGCAGCTGCGCCAGGCCCTGGTTGTAGCCGACCCGTTTGCGACACCGTTCGGGCAGGAGTTGCTGCTGCAATGCACCCAGCTGCAGCACCCGGATTTACTCTTGTTGCTAGACCCCAAAAAGCTCCGAGCCACAGTATCAGGCAAAAAAACAACAGAGGCTACAGAGCAGCTTTTCGGAGAATCCTTGAATAGCATCCGAAGCTTCTGCAAGCGTGAACGAAACGCGCAGAACCAGGAGGCATTTATAGTGGCTGGGCTGGAAAAAATGTTGCAGACAAAAGGTTTTCAGACCTTACATTTCAGAGCTGATGCTCCTGCTAAAGATCAAACGACCTGCTATTTGCTTTTTGCCACGGCCAGTTTACCAGTTTACAGAGCCTTTAAAGAGAAACTGTTGCCGTATAGCGAAATTCAGGCCGATAGGGTACCTGTGTTTGGAGCTAACCTGAAGCAGTTGCAGCAACTGGCTTTGTTTCCGGAGCAGTTACGGTATTCTGTACAAAAACTAGCCGAAGATCTTGTAGGTAAAGCCAGCCAGTATAATTATAAATCAATAGAGAAAATAGCCGAAGACCACCACCCCGGCACACATTACATAAAAGATAATTACCGGCAAGCTTTTGAACTGCTTCGCGACCAGGGTCTGATCGAGATGCTGAACCCTAAAACCCTGCAGACCATTCGCAAAGCCACCATGGCCTCTCCTGTTAAGTTTAAACAGAAACCCTGACCCTTGACTCAAAACTGGCAAAAAAGCTTCTGAAGGTGGTTTTCATTAGAATAATCTATTCCTTAAAAGAATTGTTTCTTTAATTGCTAAGCACCAAGGAACTACCTACGCGGCAGGCGTGTAACTATGTCAGGCAAAATGCTGTAGTAAGCGCTTAACCAGCTGGCAACATTTTTGTTCAGCTTCAAAAACAAATTATTAGCTACCCAAACGAGTGCTTCGAAAAATACTGAATTTTATACTGCTGGGGCTGTTGCTGCCGGTGCTTCGTTTCTTCAAAAATGAATTCTCGGCTTTTTATAAAAGTCAGAAACCAAAGGTAACGGCCGGCTACTGGAAGCAAAAATGGACCAGTGTCCGGAACTTTAACTGGCGCAGTGCCAAACCCTCCAGCTTTCTTTTTCTTTTCCGATGGGCCTATAAGCTGGGGCTGGTGGTGCTGTTGTTTGCTTTTGTCTTTTACATGGCTGTTTACATGGGTGCCCTGGGGCATATACCTTCCCGCAAACAGCTCAAGGCAATTCAAAACAGCACCGCCTCCGAAATTTACTCAGCCGACAAGGTACTGCTTGGGCGCTACTACCTGCAAGACAGAACCAACGTACGCTACGACAATATAGCACCTGCCGCCATAGATGCCCTGGTGGCCACCGAAGATGCCCGCTTTTACGAGCACAGCGGCATAGACACCCGTAGCCTGGGCCGCGTATTGGTTAAAACCCTCCTGATGCAGCACGAAAGCTCCGGAGGTGGCAGTACGCTGAGCCAGCAATTAGCCAAAAACCTATACCCGCGTAAAAACTACCTGGTCTGGGATATGGCTGTTAACAAAATCAGGGAAATGATTATTGCCCGGAAGCTCGAGAGTGTGTACTCGAAGCAGGAACTGCTGGAGCTATACCTAAACACGGTGCCCATGGGCGGCAATTTGTACGGCATCGAGCGTGCCTCCCGTCGCTTCTTCAATACCTCCGCCGACTCGCTTAAGACAGAAGAGGCAGCTGTGCTCATCGGCATGCTCAAAGCCACCACCTCCTACAACCCGCGCCTCGACCTGGAGCGCTCCCGAAAACGACGCAATGTGGTGCTGAACCAAATGGCAAAATATCAGTTTCTGCCCCAGCACCAGGCCGATTCGCTCAAACAGCTCCCGCTCAAGCTAAATTACCGCTACGAAACCCACAACGATGGCATGGCTCCTTATTTCAGAGAGTTGCTGCGCCAGGAGCTCGTGCAGTGGTGTGCTTCGCAAAAGAAGCCCAACGGAGACCCGTATAACCTCTATACCGATGGCCTCAAAATTTACACCACCCTAGATGCCGGTATGCAGAAACACGCCGAGCGCTCGGTGCGGCAGCGCATGGCGCAACTACAGAAACAGTTTGATGCCCACTGGCAAGGCCGCTTACCCTGGGGCAACGATGCCTCGGTACTCACCACTGCCTTGCACCGCTCCGACCGGTATAAAAAAATGAAGGCAGCCGGTAAGTCTGAAGAAGAAATCAGGGATGTGTTCCGGGAGCCGGTTCCTTTAAACGTTTTCAGCTGGAACGGCATCACGAAAAAGACCATGAGCCCGCTAGACTCTATTCGGCACCACCAGAAATTCCTGAATACCGGGTTGCTGGCTATGGAGCCGCACACCGGCTACATCCGGGCCTGGGTAGGAGGCATCGATCATCATATTTTTAAGTACGACCACGTTCGCTCTCGCCGGCAGGTAGGCTCCACCTTTAAACCTATTGTGTATGCAGCTGCGCTTGAACAAGGAATTGCGCCCTGCAAATTTTTCCCGAACGAGCGGCAAACGTATCCGGAGCACGAAGACTGGTCCCCTAGAAATGCCAACGAAGTTTATGGAGGCGAATATTCTATGCGGGGTGCACTTGCCAACTCGGTAAACACGGTTTCGGCTCAGCTCATCATGCAGACTGGGGTAGATCAAACCATTGGTCTTGCACGCCGCATGGGCATCCGGAACGACCTGCCGGCAGTCCCCTCACTTGCACTGGGCACCGCTAACTTATCGCTGCTCGAGATGGTAAGCGCCTATGCCTCCTTCGCCAGTGATGGCTACCAGGTTACTCCGGTTTACATCGAACAAATTACCGACCGGTCGGGCAAGGTTATTCGGCAGCACAAGCAACCCGGCTCCACCAGGGCTCTCTCCCGCACCAATGCCGCCATTATGCTGCAGCTTATGCAAGGTGTTGTAGAAGAAGGTAGCGCTGTTCGGCTACGTACGGAGTTCGGACTTAAAATGGATATTGCGGGCAAAACAGGAACTACTCAGGAGCAGGCCGATGGTTGGTTTATCGGCATAACCCCTAACCTGGTAACAGGTGTATGGGTGGGTGCAGAAAGTCCTAAAGTGCGTTTCCGTACGTTAGAACTGGGCCAGGGCTCCAGAACGGCCTTGCCTATTTGGGGTGAATTCACCAAACGTGTTGCCCAGGATCCGGCTTATGTGGGGTACTACAACAGCCGTTTTCAGCCATTACCTGCTGCACTGCAGGCGCGGCTGGCCTGCGAATCTTTCAGGGAAACGCCACCTGAGCAGAATTTTATTGAACGTGTTTTCGACTCTATTACCGATAGGGTAAACCAAACCTACGACGACTGGAAAAACCAACGCAAAACCCGCCGCGAAGAAAAGAAACGCGAACGGCAGGAGAAGCGAAAGAAGAAGAATTAACTGTGTGCAAGGTTGTTTATTTTGATTAATAGGTGTTTTACATCCCGATGAGCTTAATATTGTGAGTGCCTACAGATGAAGCTGGTTCTGTAAAGTTTTATCAAAACAAAAAAGCCTTCCGCAAGTTGAAAACTCGCCAAAAATAGAAACCACGAGCTGAAAGCTCGCGGCAGCAAATATGGAGTTCTGCATGTTGGATACGAACAAAAATACTGACACTCGAATTATTCAAATAAAAATGGCCTCCGGAAGGCTTTTCATCAGCAAATCGCCAAGGGTAATTCAATCAATTAGAATTGAAATTTGAGACTTCAATCTGTTCGATGTAACAAATTTCCAAGAGGATTCTTTAGCTGGAGGAGCACATAACAACACACCATCTCCTGAATTCTTTTTATTTTCAGGAGATGGTGTGTTCTTTTACAGATCGCGTGGAAAGTCGCCGATGCGGCTGTAGGCGCGGTAAGAGGCTATAAACTCGTTAGGGCCGTAAGGGTGGTTTCCGAAGCCGTTGCGCATCATGGCGACTGCTTTGGCCCAGGTTTTATCTTTATCGCGGGAGGCGATAAGTTGCATAACAGACTGTGCGATAATAGGAATCGGGACTTCCATGTTCATGGCATCATTTACGAGCCAGTTCACTTCGCCGGTATCTTCCACATGGCTGGGCACTTCGGCAAAACCGCCACGGTCGTCATAGGCTCTTGCCATTAGCTCCACCAGCCACGACCTGATAACAGAGCCGTGGTTCCAGTTTTTCAGGATACCGGAAATATCGAGTTGGTCTCTGTAATTCTCTAAAAGATCAACGCCTTCGCCAATAGCCTGCAGCATACCGAACTCAATGCCGTTATGCACCAGCTTTGTGAAATGACCTGCAGCAGGCGGACCGGCATGCACATAACCTCCGGGTACCGACAAGCTTTTTAGAATTGGCTCTACCCGCTGCACTGCTTCAGGCTCACCGCCTACCATAAAACAGGCTCCATTGCGGGCACCTTCTACTCCACCGCTTGTACCACAATCAATAAAGTTAATGCCTTTTTCTTTTAGCATGCGGTAGCGGCGCAACGAATCGCCCCAGTACGAATTACCGCCATCTAACACAATATCGCCTGGGTCGAACACTTCTGCGGCTTCCTGAATGATAGCTTCTACAATAGGTCCGGCAATAACATAAATAAATATGATGCGCGGGTGAGGCAGGCTGTCCTTCAGTTCCTGAAAAGTAAGGCAGTTCTTCAGTCCGGCTGCCAGCAGGTCGTTCGTAGCACCTGCCCTGTCGTAGCCATACACATTGTATCCTTTCTCAAGAGCTTGCAGCGCCAGGTTTCCACCCATTCTGCCTAACCCGATAACTCCTATTGTAGCTAATTCTTCCATTGTAATTATTTCTTACCTTCGTTGATAAGGGTATAGTCCTAAAGCAATGGTTTTGTTACACTTTTAGCGTATTTGTAGCTGACTCAACCCTTGACAATGTTGGAGTAAAAAATCCTTTGGAAGGCCAAATTCATTTGAATAATTCGGGTTCATCCTCCGCAAATGCTACACTTGCCAGTGCTGTTGCACCCATGCCAGGCCGGTACGGTAAAGCGCCAGGGCAAGCCGAACACGTTTATCAAAATCCTGGTTACCGGTAGCGCCAGCCGTTGCAAATTCATTTATATGTTGCAGGTTATCCTCTAGCACTAAGGGTTCTACCACCGCATCGGCATCGGTGCGATAGGCGGCTAAAGCTGCCGTGTCAGCGTCAAACGTTTGAGTTTTAAATGACCCGTCGGCCTGCAGAGCGGCACACAAAATACCACTCGCTTTACACAAGGAGGGAGCCAAGGTGCCTTCCAGGCCACGTTTTAAAATAATGACACCTTTAAAACCAGCCATAGCAGCCAGATTTATCATTTTTTCCATGTAAGTAATATGAAACACGGATGTTATCAGAATGTCGGCGTGGGCAGGATTAAGTACTTTTTCGGAGGTAGCCAGGAAAGGCCGCTTCAGAATTAACCTTCGTCGGTCTACCCATTTGTCGAGGGCAGGCGATAAGGTTTTCTGGTCGAGGGCCCAGCCAAAGGTGGGCGGCGCCTGCAGCAGTTCCTTGTTTTCTGTTATAAAGCTTCCGGGTAAATGCTTGAACAAATCGTGCGCATTTACCTCTAGTTTAGGACCAGACGACCTGCCTACGGTACTGATGACCAGCAAGCCATCGTTTTGAAAGGCTTGAGCCAGCAGCGGCGTAACCATATAAGAGTGCTCCACACCATCGAAAGGTTCGGCCAGTTGCACCAGCACTTTCTGGCGTTGCGGAGCCGGCTCTTTAAAACCAGGAGTAAACGTTGGAGTTGCCGCTTCTATCAGCCCCTGGTACTCCTCCATTGTCTCGTACCGAATTCGGAGCATGCTGGCTGCCATGCCTCTCAGGCTCTCACCTGGAGAGTCGGCGTATAAAAATGTACCCAGTTCACGGGCTTCTTCTAACGTCAGAAATTCTTTGCGAAGTAGCTTTATGCCGATTTCTTGCATGTTGGCAGGTGCATCAGGGCAAAGGTGCTGATACAAATCACCAACATCAGGAGTGCCTGCAGCAGAAGGAACGAGTGCCTGTAGCAGCCGCTTTTCAGGTTCTGTCGGTCCTTTAGCCATAAGGGCTCCAAAAAAGGCCCCTAGTTGTATTGGCACCAGAGCCTCTGTTTCCAAGTACTGTAAAATAATTTCTAGCAGATCTTGCGGCAATGGTTTGCTGCCGTGTTTCCCAATCCCGATAAACTTTATTCCCTCGATCAGTGGATTCTGATGTGTTGTGTAGCCGTTTTGAGTTGTTTCCATAATCGTTATGCTTTCACAAATATAAACGAACCTCACCCAATACCACCTAGGTGCCTGCATTTCTGCCAAGAGGCCGCCTGTAAACCACTGCCACTGCACAAGCAGTAGTTTATGTGCAGTGGCAGTGGTTTTATTAGGGCACAAGAACTATTTTACCTTTTGTATGCAGCGTCTGGATTTGCTTTTGTGCTTCAGCGGCATCCTCCAGGCTGTACTTTTTGCTTACGTGCACCTGCAGTTTACCTGTTTCTACGAGTTCGCATAGCTGATCTAGCTGCTTGGCGTTGGGTTCCACGAAAACATAAGTAAAGTCAAGATCAGCGCCAAGTCCTTCGCCCTGGTGCAATATCGAGACCACTTTTCCCGATGGCTTCAGCGCCTGCAGGCTCTGCTTCAGTGTATCGCCACTCGCACAATCAAAAATCAGGTCTACTCCTTCAGGTATCACTTCCTTCACAGCCTCTCCTACGTGCGTATTTTTATAAGTTACCGTAAAATCTGCTCCGAGCTCCTGCATATAAGCATGGTTTGCCTCACTTGCCACCGCCATAATCGTGGCGCCTTTGGCTTTGGCTAGTTGTATCGCCATGCTACCCACGCCGCCAGAGCCTCCCAATACCAGCACTGCCTGCCCCTTTTGCAGCTTGCCTACATCAAACAGCGACTGCCACGCCGTTAGACCAACCAACGGAATGCCTGCTGCTGCTTCCCATGAAATTTCGCGGGGCTTTTTAGCCAGGTAGCTTTCGGGGAGCACTATATATTCTGCGTAGGTACCATACTGTACGGCCGGTCTTCTGGCATAGGCAAACACTTCGTCGCCTATCTCAAACCGGCGGGCACTGAAGCCTCTCTCTTCTACAACACCCGCTACATCCCAACCAGGTATAACAGGGAAAACAGTCGGCAATTTATCTTTCAGATAACCTTCTCTTACAGCATAATCTACAGGGTTTACACCAGCTGCTTTTATGCGTACCAGCACTTCGCCTTCTTTTATCTCCGGCACCGCCAGCGTACTGAGCTTTAGTTGTTCAGGGCCGCCAAATGTCTCATAAATTACCGCCTTCATTTGTTTCGTCATAGCAATGTTTTTATTTGTTCAACACCTAGATACTATCATTAACACTCTTTGGTTTACCCAAGTGGCAGTAGAACGAACAAACTTACAGAACAATAACAAAGGCTATAGGAACCAATTAGTTAAATACAAATTACAAAATTTAAAATCTTTTATTATGAAAATACAGCAACAATTAATATTTTAGTCTATCAATTTCACATTGTTAGCATGCCCGGATTAAAATATAGAAAACAGATTGATGGTGTATTTGAAGTTCTAAAAACGCCATTTATGTCGGACTATACTTTTCAGGAACTGAAGGAAAGTATGGGGAAACAGTACGGCCTGACCTACGAGCAAATGGAACAGGATATAGAAGAAGGTGTGCAGCATGGCTTCACACCCGACTTTCAGCTTAAGTTGTTTAAAGACCTTTTCGAGAGCCAGCTCCGGAAATAAGTAAAAAATTAACAGCTGCAAGCAGAAGCCATACCTACCTCGCCTCCTCCTATAACCTCAGTACCAAGTTGAAAACAGCAGAAACCAGTGAAGACACTTCTTGAATAAGCTGATTCTGTTTTACATGAATGGTAAAGTTCTTATAATAAGAAGTTGGAAAACGGGAGTAAAATGGGTGAAAACCGTTGTTAAAAAGCAAAATGCCTCTACCTAAAAAGGCAGAGGCATTTCTGTAATTCTAATTTCCGATTTTAGTTAAGGTTGATAGGCTACCCGGTAAATTACCCCGTTCGTATCGTCTGAAACAAGTAGCGAGCCATCGTTATTGACTGTTACGCCGACCAAACGAGCAAAATGAGAACGGTTATTATCGACGAGGAAACCTGTCAGGAAATCTTCGAACCTGGTCGGCTGGCCATTCTCAAAAATGAGGCGCACTACTTTGTAGCCTACCGGTGAACTTCTGTTCCAGGAGCCTCTCATGGCTATAAAAGCGCTTTCCTGGTATTGCCCCGGAAAAGTTGTGCCGTTATAAAATGTCATAGCCATTGGTGCTGCGTGTGCTTCCTGGTAGAGCAGCGTTGGCATGGTACTTAAATCGCGGTACTGCTGGTAGGTAGTGTCTCCCTGCGGACGATCTACCGGGTTGTACTTGCCATCATCGTAAATGTACGGCCAGCCATAAGTAGCGCCTTCTACAATTTTGTTAAGTTCTTCCTTCTGCTCGTTATCTCCTAACCAGTCCATGCCGTGGTCCATGCCCCAGAACTCTCGGGTTTGTGGGTGCCAGCCGAACCCGATGGTGTTGCGCAAACCTCTGGCAAAAATTTTCCGGTCGGAGCCATCTGCGTTAGCCTGTAGCATGGTAGCATGCTCCGGATTTGGCTCAGGGCAGGAGTTACAGGTACTGCCCACGCTGATGTAGAGCTTACCATCGGGGCCAAACCCAATGGTTCTGTTCGGGTGCTGGCCACCATCGGGCAGGTCATCTATGAGCATTTGCGGTTGCTCCAGGGTTCCGTCTGGTCTAATGGCCGCCGAATAAAGTTCTTTAACCGACACTATATACAGTTTGCCTTCATGAATTGTAAGACCATGCGCCTGCCTGATGTTGGCCACCGTCTCTCTGCGATCCGACATGCCATCGCCGTTGGTGTCTTGCAGGAGCATCACAAGTCCGGCTTCCCGATCGGTGGCATACACATGACCTTCGGGGCTGGCTGTAATAATGCGTGGTTTACCTAAGTTCTCTGCAAATTTGTTTACCCTGAACCCTTGCGGCACGCGTAACTGCTGCACATTAGCATCGGTGGCTGGTGCCACGGCAGGCCTGTATACGAACCCGGAAACTTGTGAAGTAGTCGGATTATCATCTGTTTCGGGAATCATCCAGTCCCAGAAGTCATCATCTTTGCTGCAGCCTACCATTACGGCAGCCATTCCCGCTACCACAAAACCTGATTTAATCCAATTTTTCATGACCATGTAATTTTGCTTTCATAGATTTATTTTATACCTAAAACATTATATACTATTATAAAAATATAACATTTTGTAGAGCTACTTTAATTACGGCACATCAACAAGTAAGTTCAGGTCTTCATTCAACATAATCTCAATCCAGAAGGCAATCAAAATCCAGCTTATATAATATTTCTAATATGATATAAATTAGCCAAATTGGATATTTACCTATAATCAAGATTAACCTAGATAAAATAGTTATATTTAAATATTGATATTAATTCTGTTTATCAGGTCGAGGATACTGTTCTTTTGCTTTGTTCGTCACAGCCACACCCAAAGAAGAAGAATATTAAAATGATCTTAAATTTTAACAATTTGAGCAAAGGAAGAGCCAGCCTCTTAACCAAAAAAAATATTCATTAAGTAAGCTGATAGCTTATAAAGCTAAATTCGCTGCTGACTTCTCTCCTACTCTCAAGCAACCGTAACGGCAGAGAATAAATATTTAGAACTGAAAAAATTTTGTAAGCACCCTATTAGTTAGATGCAGGTGGTTTCTGAAACACTGCCGGAGTTTTCACACCTTATCCCTTCCAATATTTTAAACTTTTGAGTGGATGACATTTGAAGAAGGGCTGCATACAGGCATTTCTAAAAGGTGACTAGTCCTCAGCCGTGAGCTTCCAGCTTGCTGAAAAAGATCTGAAAGCGATTCTAGTTGTCCATGCGAGTTGAAAACTTTCCATCATAAGAAACCAAGAGCTGAAAGCTCACGGCATTGATGACAGCATATTATAGATAACCTATATACAAACTCCGTAATATGTTATACGCACAAATTATTTACTGATGTTACGCACGAAGGATATTCAATTAAACTTTATAATCCGAACCCAACAAATTAATTTGCTGGCGGTATAGCTGAGGCTCTCGGTGCAAATCCCAGTTCTTGGGTTGAGCGCCTTTGCAGGTTTCCGGTGCCGCGGGAGCGGCAGCCCGCTTGCGGGCAGGAAAGATGCAGCAGCGTGATGCCCGAGAACGAGGCCCCGCTAATATAGGGCCCCTTCCCCAGCCTTGAGCGCTAAGACTTTTCCTATAGAACAAAATAGATTGAGGACACCGGATGAAACTGTTACCAAATGTATTAGAACCAACTTAAAGGTGCCACCTACTAGAAGTTGCGTAACATCAATTATTTAAATGAAAAATGCCTTCAGAAGGTTTTTCATTAGAATTCTGCCAAGGGTATTTCGTGCAAAACCTGCAAATTTTTATACTTCTCCAGAAAACCTGTTACTGCTGCTGTTTGTTACTAATTCAGCAGTAGCAACAGGTTTTCTGGAGCTACGCTGAAAGGGATCTGCTTTACAAAATGGCTCTTTAACTTTTAGTTCTCTTAGTTCTGAAGTAGCAATAGTGCAGCAAAAATTATGTACCTTTGGAGCTGCCTTAGATACCAGGTTGGTGCGGCAGTGGCAAGTGGCTGTTACTGTTGTAGCGTTACATTAATTTTTATACCGTTCCAGAAAATGGTGCTTCTTTTAGAAATCGAAAAGTTGCCCCTGCCGCAATCTGACTTGCAAACCTAACACTATGAAAGCCCCTTTTTACATGCTATTGCTGGTGCTGAATTTTTGCCTTTTGGGAAATACGGAGGCACAAAAAAGGAACATTGTCAGCAGGTATTTCGACAAACTCGTGAACGATACCAGCGATGTATCGCAGCCGCAGTTCTTGGTATACCCAACGCTGGCATACTCCCCTGAAACAAGTTGGGAAATCGGCCTTAGCAGTTTATATGTTTACTATGCCAAAAACGACACCTCGAACAGGCTCAGCGAAATAAACGGCTTTACCTTCTTTACCCTCGAAAATCAATACGGCATCTGGTTCGACCATGCCCTCTACTCCGACCAGAGCAAATGGTTCTCGCTGGGCCGGATCCGGTTTCAGAGCTTTCCGTTGCATTACCACGGCATTGGCCCCGATACGCCTGCAGATTATGTGGCGCTCGTAGATGCCAACCAACTGCAGGTAAAAGAGCGGGTGTTGCGGCGGGCCAGACCCAACCTCTATATGGGCATTGAACTAGACTTTCAGCGTCTCAGTTCTGTCAGGTTTAACTCTACTTCCGATGAACCTGTGGCAGAACCTTTAGGCAGCAAGGGCTCCTCCAACCTAGGTTTCGGATTAGGTATAATCTATGATAACCGCCACAACATCCTGAACGTGCGTGAAGGTCTTTTCTCGGAACTGGCCTTTCTGCGCTACAACCGCCTCTGGAGCAGCGACTATACCTTTACAGCCATCAACTCCGACACCCGAATCTATAAATCGATCAGCAAAAACAATGTACTTGCGGCGCAATTGCTCGGGCAATTCAACTTTGGCAATGTGCCGTTTAACCAGCTCGCGTTATTGGGTGGCGAGAGCATTATGCGCGGGTATTACTTAGGGCGTTTCCGCGATAAAAACCAACTGGCTGCTCAGGTCGAATACAGGTTCCTGCCTCTTCCGCTTAGCTTCTCGAAAAGAATTGGTGCGGCCGTTTTTGCCAGTACCGGCACTGTTTTCCCAGACCTGGCCCACCTCAACGCACAACACCTGAAACTGGCCGGCGGCGGTGGTCTGCGCTACCTGCTATTCCCCAAAAAAGATATATTTACCAGGCTCGATGTTGCTTTTACCAAGGAAGGTACCGGCTTTTACATTTTTATAGGAGAGTCTTTTTAGCAGTTGAAACTGGAGCTTAATCTATCGAAGTTCTGAAATGCACTGCCATTTATTACAAAACACAAGATCATTCTAAAATCCTGTTACTATGGGAAAATCGAATGTTGATTTCCGAAATGTTAAGTTATCAACTAAGCCTGCGTATTGGCGAAGCTAGAATTCTGCACTATTCATAAAGCTATCTACACTTATTATTACATCAAGCGTGTTAGCAGCTTACAGAATAAGGCATTTGTAACGCAAGTTGAGAGTAAGTCTAATTCCTGCCTGTCAGCATAAAAGCTATAATCTGTACTTTTTTCCACCTTCAGACCCTTGAATTATTTTGCCATAAAAAGCTTTTGAAGGGCAATTTCATTAGATACATTTAAGTGGCTCAGTGCCTTCAGGAATATGTACTTAAAAAATTGCCTTGCCTCCTGCTTACTACTCGCGGTATAAGTTAAACCCCTACAGATATTTTTTAGCGGAAAGGTCTTGAATGCTATTTGTTACGCAAGAGACTGTCCTTTCCTTTAGTTTCTGATACTTACGTGAGGAAAAACCAAATTGAATCTTGCTGTGGCTGGTAGAGCAACCTAAACTTTGTCTGGTTTATTTATTGTCAATAAAACAATTAATGTTCAGAATTTTACTAACTTGCATTAGTAAAACTAATTTTTGGAGGTAATTCCTTTTAGCAATTATCCGAATGAATTTGGCCTTCCAAAAGCTTTCATGACCTTTTACTGTCAAGGCCTAGCCTGGCTTCATCCACCAGATTTTAACAAGCATGAAACTGCGAACATTTTTTTCTGTAGCACTACTCGCCGTAACACCTCTCTGTTATAGCCAGACAACACCTGCGTTACATTATTTCCCACTAAATGCTGTATCACTCGCTGAAAGTCCGTTTCTGAAGGCGCAACAAACCGACATGCAGTATATTCTCGAAATGGACGTGGACAGGTTACTAGCCCCTTTTCTGAAAGAAGCCGGTTTGCCTACCAAAGCGCAGAGCTATGGGAATTGGGAAAACACCGGACTCGACGGCCACATTGGCGGTCATTATTTAACGGCTTTGTCGTTGATGTACGCTTCTACAAAAAACGAGGTGCTGCTGCAGCGGCTCAACTACATGGTGGCCGAGCTGGCAAAGTGTCAGCAGCAGAACGGCAACGGCTATGTAGGCGGCATTCCGGGAGGCCAGCAGATGTGGCAGCAAGTAGCAGCCGGTAAGATAGAAGCCGACAACTTTTCGCTAAATAAAAAGTGGGTGCCGCTGTACAATATCCATAAGATATACGCCGGACTCATAGATGCCTACCGGATTGCTGGTAACCAGCAGGCGCGCGAGGTGTTGGTAAAACTCTCTGACTGGTGCCTCGACATCACCAAAAACCTGACGGATGCGCAAATGCAGCAGATGCTACGCAGCGAGCACGGCGGCCTGAACGAAACATTTGCAGACGTAGCCGAAATAACCGGTGATAAAAAATACCTGGCACTGGCGGAGCGCTTTTCGCATCAGCTTATTCTGGAGCCTTTGCTTGCCCAGAAAGATGTGCTGAACGGCATGCATGCCAATACCCAGATTCCGAAGGTAATAGGCTACAAACGCGTGGCAGATGTGGCCGGCAGCGAAACCTGGGACGAGGCAGCAGGCTTTTTCTGGAACAGCGTTATAAACAACCGCACCGTGGCTATTGGCGGTAACAGTGTGCGGGAGCACTTTCATCCATCCGACAACTTCACTTCCATGATCGAGTCGGAGCAGGGGCCGGAAACGTGCAATACCTATAACATGCTGAAGCTCACCAAGCAACTCTTTGCCACCAACCCCGATGTAAAATACCTTGATTATTATGAACGGGCACTTTACAACCACATCCTATCGTCGCAGCACCCTACCAAAGGCGGTTTTGTGTACTTTACGCCTATGCGCCCACGCCACTACCGTGTTTATTCCAGTACGCAGGAGGACTTTTGGTGCTGTGTTGGCTCCGGCCTCGAAAACCACGGAAAGTACGGCGAGCTCATTTACGCGCACAATGACCAGGATCTCTTCGTGAACCTTTTTATTCCTTCTACCCTGCAGTGGCAGCAAAAAGGGCTTACGGTGCAGCAAAAAACTAATTTCCCCTTTGAAGAAGGTACGCAGCTGCAGCTAAACCTGAAAAAGGCACAAAAATTTGCCCTGAACCTGCGCTACCCCGGCTGGGTAAAAGCCGGTGAGATGAAAGTTAAAGTGAACGGCAAAGAAGTAAAAACCACGGCTGCTCCCTCCTCTTTTGTAACCATAGATCGCAAATGGAAAAACAAGGATGTGGTCACGGTAGAACTCCCGATGCACACCAAAGCAGAGTTCCTGCCCGACGGCTCCTCCTGGGCCTCCTTCGTACATGGCCCGATTGTGCTGGCTGGTGTAACAGACACTACAGATATACCCGGCTTGTGGGGCGATGGCACGCGCATGGGGCACGTAGCAAATGGGCAGATGTACCCGATAGACGAAGCACCGGTTATTGTGGCAACAAAACAGAATGCTGCAGCCGCACTAACTCCAGTTCCGAATAAGCCGTTAACCTTTACAGCTGCTGGTGCAGTATCTCCTGAGCAGTTCAAAAATGTAAAGCTGGTGCCGTTCTTTCAGGTGCATGAGGCCCGTTATATGCTGTACTGGCCCGTGCTCACCCCGGAAGAAAAAGAGAAACGACAGCAGATTTTGCAAAAGACCGAGCAGGAAAAGCTGGCACTCGAAGCGAAAACAGTTGACCAGGTAGCAGCCGGAGAACAGCAGCCCGAATCGGACCATAACTTTAAAGGCGAAGGCACCGACATGGGCACCCACCGCGACCGCTTCTGGCGCCACGCCACCAACTGGTTCAGTTACGACCTCCGCAACAAAAACCGCGAAGCCAAAACACTCCGCATCACCTATTTTGGCCAGGACAATGGTCGCACCTTCGACATTCTGGTAAACGATGTGCCCATAAAAACAGTGAAACTAGATGGCTCAAAAGGCGATACCTTTTTTGAAGAAGATTACCAGCTACCGCAAAAGGTGTTGAACGCTGAAAAACTAACTGTAAAGTTTGTAGCACACAAAGGTTCTGTGGCAGGTGGAGTTTACCATGTGCGGTTGCTGAAGTAAGTTGTAACTGAAGGTTGTCAGCATCAGAATTTACCTAATTATGGCATGAAGATAGAAATTCATACATTCTTAAACTCTGTAAATTCTGATGCTGACAATAAAGAACGATACATACCGCCTGCTTAAGCGAAGTGGTACCTTGTGAGGATACATAAGGCAAGTTTTTACCTTGCGAAGGTATGAAAGAGGAAAGCCTATACAAGTTGAAAACTTGCTGTCATTTTTTCCCACCAGTTCCCGCTTTGCTCAAACTGGCGGTAAAAAGAGGTTAATCAACTTAAAAGTATCAGAATCTTCAAACTATCTGCCACCACTTCTTCCGAATCCTAAAAATCCTTCCGTCCTGTAAATCCGGATTCTCACAAAAACCTACTCCTTCAGCCCCCGCATCACATCCTTAATCCCCATCAAACCTTCTGAAATATTCTCCAGTTGTGTGAGCACCTGCCCTACCTGGTTGTTATCGCCGAAGCCTTTCAGTTTCTGGTTGCGCATGAAGGTGACCTTTATCTCCTCCCAGCGTTGTGTCTCTGCTTCGGTGGCTATGCCGATAAGTTGCTTAAACTTGAGCATGTTGGCTTCGGCTCCGGAAGTCAGGGTTTGCGACTCGCTTTCGTAGTGCGACAGGATCAAGGTCTGCAGTTCCTGCGCATTCATGATCGGCACCACCTTCTCGGCCAGCTTGTTCATGTTGCGATAAGAACCCTGCAGCTTAAAGGTAGGCTCTGTGCGGTATTCCTCCTGCTGTGCCGCCGACCGAATGTATTCCATGTTCACCTTCAAAATCACGTCCTGAATTTTCAGCAGCTTTTGCAGTACCTGTACATATTCGTTCAGCTCGGCAGGCGAATGGTTACCTTCAAACTCCAGGCCTTCGCTGTTACCGGTTTGAGCCAGTTGCAGCACCGCAAACACATCTTTGTGGCTTTTGGCAGCTAATTTTGCCAGAATGACATTGGAGGTTAAGGCATTTTCGATATAACTGAGTTTAAAGGCTTCTGCTGTGTCGCCTATAATATCGCCTAGGTTGTAAATGTCTGCTCGGTTGGCGAGCATGTCTGGGATCCGGAATTTCTCGCCTGTTTCTGTGTAAGGGTTTCCGGCCATTACCACGCATACTTTGCGGCCCCTGAAATCGTAGGTTTTGCTACGGCCTTTGTAAACGCCCTCGATCTTGCGCTGTGCATCGCAGAGCGAGATAAACTTCTGCAGCAGCTCCGGGTTGCAGTGCTGAATGTCGTCGAGGTAAATCATGACGTTGTCGCCCATCTCAAACGACAGGTTCAGCTTCTCCAGCTCCTCACGGGCAGCAGCATTAGGAGCCTCAGTAGGATCAAGCGCCGTTACATAGTGCCCTATGGCTGGCCCGTTTATCTTCATAAATATGAGGCCCAGGCGGTTGGCGATGTACTCCATGATGGTGGTTTTGCCATAGCCCGGAGGTGAAAGAAGGAGCAGCATACCCATCAGGTCGGTGCGCTTTGCCTCTCCTGCCGTTCCCATCTGCTTGGCCAGGTTAGCACCTATCAGAGGCAGGTACACCTGGTCTATCAGCCGGTTCCGCACAAACGACGATAGTACCCGCGGCTTAAACTCCTGTAGGCGCAACTCCTCCTCAAACCTATGGTTCAGTTGCTTTTTCAGCTCAGTAAAAGCTACAAAAGCTTTGGCTGTGGTAGCCGTATACTGCCGCAGCTTCTCCATAAAGCTGTAATATCGCAGTTCATAGGTCTGCTGCTGCAGAAGCGCATGCGTACCCAGCATTGGGTGCAACTTTGCCTCCAGCACTGTATGCACCACCTGTTGCTGGTGATAACTATTAGTAAATAGCAATACCGCTGCCTCTGTTACATAAGTTGATTTATTATGTAAATCAGCATACGTGATGAAAGCTTTGAGCCAGTGCTGAATCAGTTCGAAGCGCTGCACCGGATTATCAGCCAGCGCTTTTACTGAAGCCTCGAAAGCCGCTGTTACTTTATGCTCTGCCAGGTAATGCTTAAAACTCTCGTATAGCTCCGCCGCCTGATGATCTATGATAAATTGGTTGCCACGCGTCAGCTCGTAAAACAGGTAATTGCCTGCCTCCCCTGCTACTGCCTCCACACACAACCCCGTTTTTTGTTGAAAATGAGCTACCTCCGCACAAAGCTCCTCCTTTATAGCATCAAACTCATGTGTATTGGGGAAAACATGAAGAATAGCACCTACACCTTTCAGCTGGTGGTGCAGCCTGTTTTTTCGATCTTCCGGCGCAAACACCTGCCAGTACAATTGTGCACAGGCTCGGGCAGCGGAAGGGTATCGGAGTAAATCGGCGGTTTTAATGAACTGAATCAAGGCAGCCAGTATGAGGGCCGCATCGTGATCATGTACGCCTTTTAAATAGCCTTCGCTGAAACGTACGGCCATAAATTGGCTTACGTAAGCTACCAGCTCGCCTTCGGTTAGTTTGTACAGGTCATCTACAGTGAGAACAGCCTGCTTTTCTTCAGATGCATTTTGCTGCCGCTTTTTATCCTGTGCCACCTCCAGAATTATATAAGCCAGATACTCAGCTCGGTATACCTGGTTATTTTCTGATACCAGCGTTTGCTCCCATACCGGTTTGTAGCTCTCGAAGGTAGCATCAGTTACGCGCTCAAAAAAGCTGGTGCCGGTGAGGTGGTAGAACATGGCATTGTTGCGGTGCACCATACTCAACTCCAGTGGCTGGTTGTTAACGGTAAACTGGTGTTTGCCCAGCCGAATAATGTTAGCTCCATCGGAGTATAGCTCCTGCTTATCCTTAAGCTGCCGAACAGTGTCTTCGCGCAGGGTTTTCAGGCGGCTCTGAATAGCGTCTGCTTTCACAGTGTCGCCTAACGCCAGCAATTCTTCCACTGTGTTTCGCACCTTCTCCACCATCAGGTCGGAGGCGAAGTAGCCGTTTATTTCGGTTACGCTGCCGAGCTTGCTCATGCGGTTCTGGATCGCCTTCAGCATCCGGTCCGCTGCCTGCTGCAGGCTGTTGGCACGTTTGTTCCTGCTCTCCTGCAGCCCTACCTTCTTCGACTCAAAGGCGCTGTAAATTTCTTCCCGTTTCGAGGCTATCTGCTCCAGAAACTCATCAAAGTCCGGAAACTTGCCTTCCAGCTCCTCCAGCTGCACCATCAGCTTAGCCAGGTACTCCTCGCATTTCTCCGGTGTATCGCATACATCCAGGTAATTGATCACAGATTGGCTGATGAGCTTGAGCTGCGAACTGAACTCCGCTTTCCCCTCCTGGCTCAGCAGCTCTTTGCGTCTGCGCCTGAGTGCCGCTTTGGTCTGGTTAAAGGTGGCGTAGATAGCGGAAATGGTGTCTATAATGCGGGTAGTCTGAGTAGCGTCTTCAATCCGGAGATTACTCACCACATCAATCAGCATCTCCAGCTCAGTCGCGATAGCCGCTATTTCTTTGTCGATCGCATCAGCTTCTATCACTTTGGCTACGGCCTCTATGGCTACGTTCAGGTGTTGCACCTTCTGCTCGTACGGATGCAGCGCATCGGGTTTGAGCAGGAACGTAACGGTGGCATTGGCCATGTTCTGCATAAAATCCTGCAGTTGCGCCTCATAGGCCTCCACCTTCATCAGGTCTACATAGCGCAGGTCCCGTAGCGACACCACCTCCCCTCGAATCGTGCGCAGTTCCGCCAGGTAATTCACATAATCGTTAATGTGCTCCGCCTTCTGAAACTTCAACTGGTGCAGCAGTGCATCGGCTTTTCCGAGCACCTGCTCCAGTTGTTGCTTTGTGTTTTTCCTGATACTGGTTACCTTCTCAAACTCCTCTACTGCCGCCGTAGCCGTTTGCCTGATGGCTGCCAGTGGAGCAGCCAGATTGTAGGTTTCGGTGCGGCTCAGCCAGTGGTAAGTGTCCAGCACATCGGTGGTCTTTTTGATCAGGTCGAGGTACAGGTTCTCGTAAGAGTCTTCTTTCTGCAGCAAGGCCAGCACCTCGTTGCTTTCGGCCATAGCCCCCACAATATCTTTGTTCCCGATCTTATACAGGTAAGACTCCTGCGTTACCGGAATTATAAAGTTAGGCCCGATATAAGGTGTTTGCCAGATCTGGATGGCATGGTGCTTCTGCGGCTCCGCATCGGCCCGGAAGTAACAGAGCTCTCCATTTTCAAAAACAGCATAGCCGTGGCAAACAATCGGACTTTCTATTTTCTGCGTGATGAGGTTGTAAGAAAGCAACAGGTATAGCCCCTGTTCCTTGTTATAGAAAACATACAGGAAATCCTCTCCGTTCGGTGAAGCTATACGCTTTTCGAACAGCATATCCTGCAGGTTATTATCGAACTCCTTAAACTCGCCTGTCTGCAGGTAATAGCCGTAGGCATAAATGATACCCTGTCCCTCTGGCAGCAACACACAGCTATGCTCCAGCGCATCGATGCGTCTGGCCTCCTTTAGTTTAGCATTATAAACAATGTAGCGGTAGTTGTTCTCGCGGTAAGGCCTTATTTTCAGGATGATGATGTTGCCGATGATCGCATAATAGATTTCGGAATCGTCGAGCGTCTGATCTTTATCCTCTACTTCTTCCGCATAAATGCCCTGGCCAGTATCGGTGTTGTCTTCTACTTTAATAGTGAGGTCGCCACCGGTAGTTTCCACAAACACTTTATCTTCTATGGAAACGTGCGGGAACTTCCCCTTCCGTTGCGACTCCCGCAGCGTCCTTTTCCAGGTAAAGTCATGCTGGTTCGGGTACACAAACTCATGGTCGCTTCGGTTGTCGAGGTAAGTGATGGTACCGTCCTGCAGCAGCCACTTGAATGTTTTGATGTCGTTAAGGCCTTTGCCCACCCGGAACACCATGAACAGGTGCGTACCCAGCACAGCAAATTTAATGAACTGCGTATTTTTGTAATACTTATAAAGCTTCTTGAAATCGTCTGTAAAATGGGTATCCTGGAGCAGGTGCAACGGCTGCAGGTGAAAAGAATGACCTTCGTAAGTATACGCCCCAAACACATCCGACAGTTCCACCTCCGACTTCAGCCCAAGGTGCACGTTGTAACCAAAGAGCATGTTGTAGCCCACTGGCACCATGTCCATGGGTACGCAGTTGTTCTCAGTGGTAACTCGCTCCGTCGTTAGCAAGGCTGTTTCAATAGCACCAAACACCTCTTTCCGCTCCTGGTTCAGTTGCTCCAGCAGTTGCCACAATTCGGTCCCGTTCTTTTGCAGGCGGTTACGCAGTATTTCATAAGTACCACCTTCCAGTTGCACCGCTTCCACTGCTTCTGGCTTTGTGGTGATTGTGTTATTGTCTTCCATGTACAGGAAATTTCTTTACCCGAATTATTAAAATTTACACAGCCTTACAGAGATAACACCTGCTGGTGCTGCTCCTCTAATGATACTAGACCTAGATCTTAGACTTTTCGTCTGAATCATAATATAGGTCTATTACCCCAAGGATTTGCAGGACGACAGGATGAGCAGTATTTTTTCCATCTGGAAAAGCTAATTCTCCCCTTGAGGGGAGTTAGAGGGGTGTTCAATCTAGTTGAAAAACTTATTGCCTACTCTTCTGTTGATTCTCCTCTATCCACTGATGAATTTCATTTACCACTAACCTTATATTCTTCTTCACATCTAAATCTTCAACACGTAAAAATTAATACCATACTGTTCGAGTGCTAGCTGCCGATTCTTATCATAGCCCACTTTGTACTCATGGCTGTTGCCATCAACCTCAATTGCTAATTTTAGCTCATGGCAGTAAAAATCGACTATATATGCTAGCATTGGCACTTGCCGGTGAAATTGAAACCCTAACAGTTGCTTATTTTTGATCTCTTGCCAAAGAAGCACCTCTGAAAGAGTACTATTTTTTCGCAGTTCTCTGGCTTTAGCTTTAAGGTCACTTCGATACGGAATAATTTGATTTCTTTGACTCCTCACTACTTCTCCAAGATTAACACCCCTCTAGCTTCCCTCAAGGGGAGAATTTTGTTTTCAACATGACTGCATCAGTTTAGCTTCGTCGTAGGATGTAAAACTGATGCAGTCATGTAACTCCCCCTTTAGAAGAGCATTAATTAAACTTCTTAAACCTAATTCAAAGAAATGTAAGGTTTATCTGCAATGCCCATGGCGGTGGCTGTGGAGGTCAGTTGCTTCAGGGTGTCTATGGTTGATTCGTCGGCACTGTTTTGCATCATTTTCAGAAGAAGGGCTGATACGCTCAGGTTCCGGACATCATCGGAGGTCATGCCAAACTTGTTCACGAAGTTCTGCAGGTTGGTTTTGAAATCGATGTTTCCATCGCCGTTTATATGGAAAAAGGCATCTTTAACCGTTCCTAAAACGTTGCTGTTGCCTACCATTCTGTCTACCTGCTTACCTTTGGTAATAGAGCCCACAATCTGGTCAAAGAACATGGTTTCGCCACCTACAATGTCTATTTTGGCTGCTTTCAGGGCTTCAGAAATAACTTCGGCCTGTGCAGCGGCAATGTCTTTCTGAATGTTGATCTGCGCCAGCTCAATAGACTTGTCTTTGTCGAGACGGAGCTTGAACTCTTCGTGCTCTTTGCCTACGCCATCAAGTTTACGCATGGCTTCGGCTTTTTCTTCTATGCCTTTGGCATCTACGGTAAACTTCTCTCCTGTTACACGTGCTTCTGCCAGGCCTTTCTTCTCATCGGCTGCGGCTCTGTTTTCGATAACGGTAGCATCTGCAAGTCCTTGCTCTTTTGTTACTCTGGCTGCTACCATTCCTAGTTTTTCATCGGCTTCGGCTTGCGCTTCGGCTTTGGCACGGGTAGCTTTAGCTTCGGCTATGGCCTGCAGTTCAATTACCACTGCTTCGGCTTCGCCTTCTCTCTGCATGGCCTGCGCTTTGGCTTCCATTACATGCGCTTCTGATAAGCCAAGGGCTGCTGCCTGTGCGGCCTCTGCCTCTGCCATTACTTTTATAGCCTGGGCTCTGTTGTTGGCACTTGCCTGCTCCGCCTCCGCATCTATAAGCATTTGCTTGGCTCTGAACTCTGCTGCGTTACGGGCAGCCTCAGCGCTCTTAATTTCTTTTACCAACGACTGCTCGGCTTCTTTCTCCGCGTTCTTAATGGCGACAGATTTCTCCCGCTCTGCTTCGGCAAAGGCTCTGGTGTCCTTTATCTTCTCTTCTTCCTCCACCACAGCTTTTTCTACGGTTACACGCTCCCGTATAATGCCCTGTATATTTTTACGCTCTTCTTCTATGGCTTTTTCTTTCTCAATTTGTGCCAGCGCCACAATACGTTCGCGTTCGTTCACTTCGAGCATGCGGGCCTGCTCCACGCGCTCCGTCTCTATAGCATCGGTGCGTTGTTTGCTGCGTTCGGCCACCAGTATTTGGCGGTCTTTGTTCTGCTCCGCAATTTTCACTTCCTCGTCGGTCACAATTCTGGCTTTCTCTGCCTTCAGTCGCTCCTCGTGCCGCACTTTCTCCATCTCAGCGTATTCTCTGCTCTTGATGTTGGCGATTTCACGCTTCTGCTTTTCTTCGTTTTCAGCCAGCTGCTTCTCCAGTTCCAGAATGGTTTCCTGGGCTTCTACGTCCTGCTTTTTAATTGTTTTCTGCTTTTCGCGCTCAATAAGGTTGGCCTGCACTTTTTGCTTAGCCGTGAGATCGATAATCTTTTTTATACCTTCTGCGTCGAGAATATTGTTTTCGTTCAGGTGGGTAAGTGGTGTCTGCTCCAGGTAATCGATGGCGCAATCGTCGAGCACGTAGCCATTCAGGTCGGTACCGATAGTCTGCAGAATCTGGCGTTTAAACTCTTCGCGGCTCTGGTAGAGGTCCACAAAATCGAAATGCTTCCCAACGGTCTTCAGTGCTTCGGAAAACTTTGCATCGAAGAGGCTTTCCAGGGCGGAGTGGTCTGAAGCACGCTTACAACCAATCGACTGCGCCACCTGTATCACATCTTCCGGTGTTTTATTAACGCGAAGAAAGAAATTCACTTTTATATCTGCCCGCAGATTGTCTTTACAAATCAGCCCTTCAGCTCCTGTTCTGGAAATAACGATAGTCTTGAGGGTAATATCCATTACCTCCATTTTGTGGATGACAGGCACGATAAAAATACCTGAAAAAGATACTTTGGTATCGCCTAAACCTGTTCGCACCAATGCTTCGCCCTGAATGGCTTTTTGGTACATTTTAATAACAAAGGCGATTAAGCCGATAAGGGCCACCGCCAGCATAATGGCGACAGACCAGGATAACTGTTCAATCATGGTTAATTGGTTTGGTAAGGTTCTATCAGATAATGTTTATTTGTTTCGTCATATTCTAAAATAATAGCAGTATCGCCTTTGTGAACAGCCTGTCCCTCCGAGGTTTTCACGTTCAGCAGCAGCAACCCATCTTTTGATTTAATAGTTGCCTGCCCCAGTTCGTTGGCATTGGCCGCTATAATTACGTGGCACACCTGCCCTGTTAAAGTAGCGGTAGAGGCATGTTCTTTTTCCAGGGTATCGAATAGTTTTATAAAGGGAGTGGTCAGCACTTTAGAGACAATCAGACTTAAAAAAAAGGCTGGCACCAGCAGGAGCAATCCTAGCAGAGCTGATGAATTTTGCAGGTAATGGTTACCCAGAATGGAAAATACCCAAAGCGGTAAGGCCAGAAACGTCAGGAAGAGCATCAGCGGAATACGGCCCAGGTTAAAAAAAGCTAAAGCAGAGTTAAACCAGCTGACAGAAGACACAGCGTCTGAAGCAGTAGCGAAGTCCTTCTCCAACTCCAGATCAAGCATATCCAGGTCTGCGATGCCAGCTATAACCGCAAGCCAGTAAAGCATGACAAATACGAGTAAGGCCGTAGGTATAATGTTAACGGTGGAGAAAGCAGCCTCCAAAAGCTCTGACATGTGTGCAGTAGTTATGAATAATATTGTATGTGTATTCTTTTAAAAAGCCTTTTTTAGCAGCAGGCACTAACTTCCTCTATCGCCAGGATTCTGACAAATCTGCTTAACCGTAAGCTACAGGCGATTTCCACACCTTGTGTTAAAATTCAGAACCCAGACTATAGGTAGATATAGTACAAGCTAAAGTAGCCGATGCGCTTAGTTAAATAAACCAGCCAAAAAAGCCGAAACAACTGAAAAGCACATCAGCAGGCTTTCCTTCATCATTCATCCTGGAGCAGGTGGGGTCGGGTAACATACTTGCAAACCAGTGCTCTTTTAGCTACTAAATTTTGCATGTTAAAGAGATAAGGATGTTTGTTTATGATGCTGTAATTTTTTGTATAATATTAATTATTTTTTAAGAATTTTTCTAACAATTCCAGACAAAAACATAAAATTATTTCATTTTACCACTTATCATCACCATAATTCTACTGATTTTCAATTATATAAATCTGCTACCACCTGAAACATATTACTCAATTAATCCTTTTCCACAAAACATCATCCATCTGAATGGCAGCAATACTTAAACCAGCTTCTAATCGCAACAAGGCTTTTTTGAAAGCAATTCGTGCTTTTTTTTGACGATTAAGTTGTTTCAAATTATCATCACCGAATTATTCTAATGAAATGACCCTCCAGACAGAATTGCATCAATTTCTTGCCAAGGGTAAGATCAATTACTATTTGGCATTCCTGATGAGATTAAATTCTGTTTAAGAATAAGCAAGCATTTTTTTAGAACCTGATGTTAAATTTAAGCGGTTCTGGTGCAACATGTAGCATATGCTGGTAGCCTAAAATTTTAGGGTAAACATTATTAGTATAAAATTTAACCTGGTAATAAATAATTTTAACGCCTGCATATAAAATTGATTTTGGTATTTTTAAATGAATGAGCCAGCCAATTTTACAAGCCATAACATTCCTCTCACAACCTGCTTCTGGGTATTCACCTTATTTTTAGCCTATCCTGAAGGCAGAATTTTACTACCCAATATGTACAAGCCAGCTTGCACTGCCATATTAAATAAATAGCAAAATTGACTTTTTGTCATAACCTACCCTAATGCCTCCCGTAAAAAACACAGTGCGCCGGCAACGTAAAAACTTAACTCTATATTAAAATATGTACATATTATAGATATCATGAAGATAGATGATGATAATGACCTAAAGGCTGAATTTGAGCAGAAACTCCAGGAGAGAGTCCGCCAGAACGCAAATAGAGACAATTTGTCAGAGAACCGTATGGAGGCACCTGATCAGATGCCTCCCAATAGGCCTACTGAGGAGGTAGATAAAACTATTCCAATAATAGAGGAACGTGTTGAAGTTGGCAAACGAGTAGTTGAAACAGGCGATGTATTCATTTCTAAAAGTGTGCATGAAGATAATGTAACCGTTGATTTACCCACAACCAAAGAGCACGTGCATGTGGAGCGAGTGCCGGTAAACCAATATGTAGACACTCCTCCGGCAGCCGTGCGCCACGAAGGCGACACCATGATTATACCGGTAATTCGGGAGGAACTGGTGGTTGTGAAAAAGCTATTCGTAGTGGAAGAACTACATATTACAAAGAAACTAGAAACAACGCACGATTCGGAACAGGTAACACTTCTGAAAGAAGAAATCCATGTAAACCGGGTCGCTAAAGATACCCCACGCCGTTAAAGCCGGGCTTTTAATTAAATGTTAAACTTAATTTAAATCTTAATTATGTCACAGACAGTTGTAGGAATATTCGAAAAAGGTGTAGATGCACAAATGGCTGCTCAACGTTTAGAAAGCAGTAACATTAGTTCAAGCGCCATAGATATATTACATAACGATTCAGATAGTAGCTACCCATCTTCTACAGCAGCCGGTGCGGCAGGTATAGCCCCAAGCACAACGGCCGTTCATACGCCTGGCCAGGAAAACAGAGACAAATCAAGTAGTGTCAGTAACTTCTTCAGAAACCTGTTTGATGATGATGATGATGAAGCTACTAAATACACTAATGCTGCACGTCAGAGCTGGATTGTAACCGTACATGCCAATTCCAAAGAAGAAGCCCAACATGTGGCAGAAACAATGGATAGCTGTGGGGCAGTAGACGTAGAAGAGCGTAGCAGAAACATTAGCAGCGGCCTTAACACCTCTGCCGGTACAACTACAGGTAGCACAGGCTCCATAGACCGTGAATTTGAGCGTGGCGAGACCTCTATTCCAATTGTAGAAGAGCACATGGAAATTGGCAAGCGTACGCAAGAAACTGGCGGTGTAACTGTTAGAAGTAGAATTCTGGAGCGACCTGTGGAGGAAAAACTAAGACTGCGTGAGGAGCATGTATTTGTAGAGCGCAACCCCGTAAACCGCCCTGCCACCGAAGCAGACCTTAAAAACTTTAAAGAAGGTGAAACCCGTATTACAGAGCATGCCGAAGTGCCGCTTGTGAACAAAGAAGCCCGGGTGGTAGAAGAAGTAAACATCGGTAAGAGAACCGAAACGCGTGAAGAAACCATTACAGGAACCGAACGCAAAACTGAAGTTGACATCGACAAGCTCAACCCAGACAAAGACAGAGACTTTGACAGAAACGAAGGACGTCCGGGAAACCCAGGTATTCTATAATACACGAAGCAAAACAAACTTAAAATAAAATACTCGAAAAGGCAGCCATTAATTGGCTGCCTTTTTTTGCTTCACCGCTTATGGCTGCCATTTTCCCAAAAATATGCCTCAGAATTTCAGATAATTTACAAGAACCAGCCGATCACTTTACAAAAACTACATTCTTTCTGC
This sequence comes from Pontibacter qinzhouensis, assembly GCF_008017455.1. Lineage (GTDB taxonomy): Bacteria > Bacteroidota > Bacteroidia > Cytophagales > Hymenobacteraceae > Pontibacter > Pontibacter qinzhouensis. The sequence goes on from NZ_VRTY01000026.1 coordinate 40,650, forward strand.
TATACCCTCTTTGACTTTACCTGTGATCAACTTACCTTCGGGTCGGGAAGAACAGATACCTTGACAACTGTGAAAAGCATTGCTGGCTTACATGTAAAATGTTTAGTATCTGTAAAGCCCCACGACCTTTTCGTTTGTTAATTTAGGAATTTTAACTGGCCTGTTGTTTCTGAACCACACTAGCAGCAGCTGCCGGGCTACCATACATGAACTCAGAAAAACTGCAGCAACTTTCCCGACAACTGGAGGGAGAGTTCCATTTCGACAGCACCATGCGTACGCTGTACGCCACCGATGCCTCGGCTTACCGTGAAATGCCTCTGGCAGTCGCCTTCCCTAAAACAGTGGCCGACATTAAAACGCTTATTTCGTTTGCCCGCCGCGAAGGCACCTCGCTTATACCACGCACTGCCGGCACCTCGTTGGCAGGGCAGGTAGTTGGCGGTGGCATCGTAGTTGATGTTTCGCGTACGTTTACCCAGATACTGGAGGTAAACCAGGCAGAAGGATGGGTACGGGTGCAGCCAGGTGTTATTCGCGATGAGCTGAACATGTTCCTGAAGCCGTACGGCCTCTACTTCGGCCCTGAAACTTCCACAGCAAACCGGGCCATGATCGGGGGTATGGTGGGTAACAACTCCTGCGGCTCTAACTCTATTGTATATGGCAGCGCCCGGGAGCACCTGCTGTCGGTAAAAGCTATTTTGAGCGATGGCACCGAAACAGAATTCAGTCAGCTCAGTTTACCCGAATTTGAAGCTAAGTGCCGCGGCGAGAACACTTCAGGCGAACTGGAGACACGTATTTACCAGGCTACAAAAGCCATGCTCTCGCATGAGCAGACGCAGGAGAACATACGCCGTGAGTTTCCGAAGCCGAGCATACAGCGCCGCAATACCGGGTATGCCATCGATCTGCTGCTGGAGTCGGAGCCGTTTACAGCCGGCAAAGAACCCTTTAACTTCTGCAAACTAATAGCAGGCTCCGAAGGCACCCTCGCCTTCCTTACGGAAATAAAACTACATGTAGATCCGCTTCCGCCAAAAGAAATTGGCTTGCTCTGCGTGCATTGCAACAGCGTAGATGAATCGTTGCGGGCAAATTTGGTGGCCCTGCGCTATAAGCCAACTGCCAGCGAACTCATGGACCATTATGTGTTGGAGTGCACCAAAACAAACATCGAGCAGAGCCAGAACCGCTTTTTTGTGCAAGGCGACCCGGGTGCCATACTTGTGGTGGAACTATCCAGCAATTCGCGCGAGGAAATAGATCAGCGTGCAGCCGCCCTGGTAGCAGAACTGAAACAGAATGACCTGGGCTACCACTATCCGCTGGTTTTCGGCCCCGACGTTAAAAAAGTATGGACTCTCCGTAAAGCCGGACTGGGCTTGCTCTCAAACGTTCCGGGCGATGCCAAACCTGTGGCTGTTATAGAAGATACTGCTGTAGATGTGAACGACCTGCCAGAATTTATAAGGGAGTTTAACCTGACGCTGGAGCAGTATAACCTATATTGTGTGCACTATGCGCACGCAGGTACCGGAGAGCTGCACCTGCGCCCCATCATCAACCTGAAAACAGAAGAAGGTAACAAGCTCTTCCGGACCATTGCCGAGGAAATTGCCAGCCTGGTAAAAAAATACAGAGGCTCCCTGAGTGGCGAACATGGCGATGGCCGTTTGCGAGGCGAGTTTATTCCGTTTATGATAGGCGAAGAAAACTACAAGCTGCTGGAGGAAGTGAAGCGGGTCTGGGACCCGGGCAACCTCTTTAACCCCGGCAAAATCGTGAACACGCCTTCTATGAACACCTCGCTGCGGTACGAGCCAGGGCAGCAAACGCCAGACTTTGATACGGTTTTTAAGTTCAGGCAGCAGGACGGGGTGCTGCGGGCGGCAGAGCTTTGCAACGGCTCCGGCGACTGCCGCAAAACGCACCTGACAGGTGGCACCATGTGCCCCAGCTACATGGTAACCCGCAACGAGAAAGATACTACCCGTGGCCGCGCCAATGTTATGCGGGAGTTCCTGACAAACTCCAGCAAGAAAAACCGCTTCGACCATGTAGAAATAAAAGAGGCTATGGATTTGTGCCTCTCCTGCAAAGGCTGCAAATCTGAGTGTCCCTCTAACGTAGATGTGGCCAAACTTAAAGCCGAGTTTCTGCAGCACTACTACGATGCCAACGGAGTACCCTTCCGCACCCGCATGGTAGGTAGTTTCACAAACCTGAACAAGCTGGCTGCCCTGGCACCAGGCATGTACAACTTCCTGTTCAAGAACACCACCACGGCTGGCATCGCTAAAAAAATGATGGGCTTTGCACCACAGCGCACCTTGCCCTTGCTGCAGGAAGTAACACTGCAAAACTGGTTTAAGAAGCACAAAAGCAAAAAGGCAAACCAGCCGAAGGGCAAAAAGAAGGTGTACCTTTTCTGCGACGAATTTACGAACTACAACGACACACACATTGGCAAAACCGCTGTGCTCCTGCTCGAGAAGCTGGGCTACGAAGTAGAGATACCGAAACACGAAGAAAGCGGCCGAACTTTTATGTCGAAAGGGTTGCTGCGCGATGCCAAGAAAATTGCACAGCAGAATGTGGCCCTGCTCAAAGATGTGATTACCGCCGAAACACCATTGGTAGGAATTGAGCCCTCTGCCATCCTCTCCTTCCGCGATGAGTACCTAGACCTGGTGGAGAAAGACCAGGTGGAGGACGCCAAATCATTATCCATTAACTGCCTGCAGTTCGATGAGTTTATAGCCCGAGAAATCATAAACAAACGCATCGAGAAAGATATTTTTAAGGAAGAACAGAAGCTGATTAAACTGCACGGGCACTGCCACCAGAAGGCCCTTTCATCAGTAATTTACACGCAGCAGATGCTTACGCTGCCAGCTAATTATAAAGTAGAGGTTATTCCGTCGGGTTGCTGTGGCATGGCTGGCTCGTTTGGCTACGAGGCCGAGCATTATGAGGTATCGATGAAGGTGGGGGAACTGGTGCTGTTCCCGACGGTGCGCCAACAGCCGGAAGAAGTTATAATTGCGGCTCCGGGCACCAGCTGCCGCCACCAGATTCATGATGGCACCGGACGAAAAGCGCTTCACCCGATCGAGGTGCTGTACAATGCCCTAAAGTAGGCATAGAGATTTCTGTTTCCGAATTATTTAAATAAAAACAGCCTTCAGAAGCTCAAACCAGATTTTTGCTTCAAGGGTAAGAAAAGCAGATAGCTGTCTCCAACACCAAGGAGGCAGCTATCTGCTTTTTAATGTTCTAAAATCAGGACTTTGGACTGTTACCTCACAAAAAGTAGGTCCCAAAAAGCAATGGCTGAAGGTGAGCAACTCTAACATAAATTCCCAAATTCAATAGTCTATCAAACGAACTCCACAGAAGGAAAACTTAATAGACGAGGTAAGAGTACACATCAGGTTGTGTTTTTGGTCCGCCGTCTTATTGAGTTACTGCTTCACCTTCAGTAGCAACAGCCACTACGCCTATCGGAATTTGTTTAATACAAATGAAACTTAATTCAAAGGCACCTGACAGGCAGCCACCTAATTTTGACATCCTTAATATTACATGGCATTAGCTAACATTAATCAATTTTTTAAGTACTTATTTTATAAAGCATCATTTTTTTAGTACTATTTTTAAAAAAATGGAAATAAAGTTTTTACATTAAAAAATTGTTCTTTAGATTAATGAAAATAAAATTAACATATAACTGACAGCTTATGGAAGCCAGCACATTGGCCGCGGTGCCAAACGGGGTGTTTAGCGATTATGAGCTAAACCCTAAGTTCCTGGATGAGGTTTTCGACAACCACGGGAATATAAATTACCATTATGAAAAAGTGCTGGCTCAGTTTGCCCAATACTTGCCTGAAAATTTTAAGGAGCTGAACGAACACGCCAAGCTCTCGTTCTTTAACCAGGGCGTTACATTTGCCGTGTACTCCGACAAAGCCAAAGGGGTGGAACGGATATTTCCCTTCGATCTTTTTCCGCGCATTATACCGGCAGAGGAGTGGGCACAGCTGGAAAAAGGCATACTGCAGCGCAACCTGGCCCTGAACCAGTTTATTTTCGACATCTACCACAAAAAGCAGATTCTGAAAGACGGTATTGTGCCGGCCGAGCTGATTTTTACCTCGAAGCACTACCTGAAGGCCATGATGGATGTAAACCCGGTTGGCGGCATTTACAACCACATTTCCGGCACCGACCTGATAAAGCACAGCGACGGCCAGTATTACGTGCTCGAAGACAACGTACGTACTCCCTCCGGCATCAGCTACGTGTTGTCGAACCGCGAAACCATGAAGCGCACGCTGTTCAGCCTGTTCCGGAAGTTTAACATACAGGCGGTGCAGGATTACCCGCAGCAGCTGCTGGCTACTATGCAAAGTGTGGCTCCAGAGGGTGTAGACATGCCTACCTGCGCGGTGCTTACGCCTGGCATGTACAACTCTGCCTATTTTGAGCATGCTTTTCTGGCCCTGAACATGGGCCTACCGCTCGTAGAGGGCCGCGACCTGTATGTAGAGAAAAACTTTGTGTACATGAAAACCATTTACGGCCCGAAGCGCGTGGATGTGCTGTACCGGCGGATAGACGATGATTACCTGGACCCCTTGTCTTTTAACCCTGATTCGGTGCTGGGCATACCCGGCATTATGGGCGCTTACCGCGAAGGAAACATCAGTCTGCTCAATGCACCCGGTACAGGAGCCTCAGACGATAAAGCAGTGTATAGCTATGTGCCTGCCATGATAAAATATTACCTCGGCGAAGAACCCATCCTGAACAACGTACACACCTACCGCTGCGAAATAGAGAGCGACTACAAATACGTGATGGAGAACATGGAGAAGCTGGTTATAAAACCTGTAGACGAAAGTGGTGGCTATGGCATACTGGTAGGTTGCAAGGCAACAAAGGAACAGATAAGCGAATTTAAGCAGATAATAACTGCCAACCGCCGGAAGTACATTGCCCAACCCACCATGGCCTTATCGACACACGCTACTTTTATAGACGATGATAACCATTTCGAGCCTCGCCACATAGACCTCCGCACCTACTCGCTATTGGGCAAAGACAGGCAATTTGTTTTGAAAGGAGGCCTTTCGCGGGTGGCCCTGGTAAAAGGCAGCCTGGTCGTTAACTCCTCTCAGGGAGGTGGCTCCAAAGATACCTGGGTGCTCGATGACAACCCGACTTCACATCAGAATGGATCTTTTCAATCGCAGTCGCAGTCGCAAGGGGGACAGTCGCAATCGCAGTCGCAAGGGGGGCTGTCGCAGTCGCAAACACAAGGCGGGTAAAGGCGTTTCAGTTGGCCCCGTTGTGTACCCTTGACTCTTTTTAGCTGAATTTGCTTTGGAAGGCCTTTTTGATTCGAACAATTTAAGGCAAGTACTGCTGTGTGGCTGGCAAAAGGCTTGTTTTCAAAATTTCACTACATCTAACTTTTACAATAAACTACATGTTATCAAGAATAGGGAACAGTTTGTTCTGGATGGGACGTTACATTGAGCGCGCCGAACACATAGCCCGCTACACCAAAGTACAGTACGTATCGTCGTTGGATGCTCCGCTGGCCCAAAGCAAGGATTTTGTGCTGGAGTCTATTTTAAGTATGGCGGGCGTGTACTACAAATATTTTGGCCTGTACCCACAGCTCAACGAAGAAGATGTTATCAACTTTGTCACCCTCGAAGAAACAAATCCCTTCTCCATTCTTTCGTATATCAGCGGCATCCGGGAAAACGCCCGTGGCACCCGCGATTGTATCTCGCTGGAACTTTGGGAGGCCATTAACCAGTGTTACCACCGCGTTAACAGCTACTCCGCTGCCAGATTGCAGAGTGAGGGCGTTTTCAGAATTGCAAAACTGGTGGAAGAGAGTACATCTGTCATAAAAGGGTACATCGACAACACCCTCATCCGAAATGAGGTCTGGATGCTGATCTCGCTGGGCATACACCTGGAGCGCGCCATTCAGGTATCGCTGATCCTGCTCACCAAGATCCGCGACATCGACAAAATTGATAAGGAAAAGCTGGGCGGCCCCGTAGAAAACTACCAGTGGACGACCATGCTTAAGAGCGCTGAATCTTTTGACATGTTTAAACGTTACTATGCAGCCAACCCAAACCGAAGAAATACGCTGGAGTTTCTCATATTCAATCCGGCTTTCCCCAAGTCTATAAGCTTCAATCTTAACTATATTCACAAAAGTATTCGCGATATTGCGTTTCATGAAAAGAAAGAGGCCGGTTCCATAAATTTTATGGCAGGCAAAATGGCCAATTCTTTTAAGTACATGACCATTGAAGATACAGAAGGCGGTTTAACCGAGTTTTTGAACAAGACCCTGAAAGACTTGTACGACCTGGCCAATGTACTGGAGGAGAAGTATTTGAATTTTTAATTACTGGTGCCGCTGGCATCTTAACATGACACGAGAATATCACATAAATTACCATACACAAAACACCTACGAGGCAAACGTGACCGAGGCGCTTTTTGCGCTGAATATCACGCCTTGTCAGGATGAGAACCAGCAGGTGCGGGATGTTACATTCCGAAACTCGCTGGGCGAAGAGGTTTTTCATACTCACAACCCGTTTGGCTTTAGCCTCACCTGCATACGATCGGTGAAGGCATTTACCAACTTTGAGTTCTGGATGAGCGCTGTAGTGGAAAAAACAATGCCAGACTTGCTGCCAAAGCAGGAGTTACCTGCCGATGCAGAGCAGGAGATGCTCCGAAACCCGGAGTTTTACATAGACCACCACCTTTACCTGGAGCTAAGCCGCTATACCCAGATAAACCCTACCTTTACAAACAGGCTGCTGCACCTGCAGCCCGGGCAACCTGTGTACAGCTACCTGAGCCAGCTGAACACCTTTATTTACAACATGCTGGAGTTCGACCCGGAGCCAACGCACGTGCATACGACTGTAGACGAAGTGCTGGATTTAGGACGGGGAGTTTGCCAGGATTACACACACCTGTTCCTCGGAATTGCCAGGCACAATAAAATTCCGTGCCGCTATGTGTCGGGTTACCTGAACCAGGGCAACTCCTTGGTAGGATCCGCTGCCATGCATGCCTGGGTAGAAGCTTTTGTGCCAGGTGCCGGCTGGGTTGGCTTCGACCCTACCAATAACCTGCTCGCCGACATTAACCACATAAAAGTAGCGCACGGCACCGACTACAACGACTGCAGCCCTATAAAAGGCATGCTCAAAACCAGCGGAGGTCACAAAACCAGCTTCGGCGTAAAAGTGGTTACCAATGTGCCGGAAATGCAGCAAGAGCAATAGGAATTGTATAGTTCAGGGGTCCTGCCATGTGGTATTACGCCACAGGGCAGGACTTTTTTTTAACAATAGATTCAGCTTAATCGCCTGCCGACCAGCCTTTTTCGAACTTGTAGTAGATGGCATATATAAACATGAAGAGGCCGTAGCAAATGGTGCCGGTTGCCACCAGAAAAAACAGGCTGTCGCCAAAAAAGCCTCCACCTAAAAAATCGAACGCCGAATCGGTGTCACCCACTGCATCCGGATCTGATTTTAGGGCACCCTGAAGCATGAAGTAAGCCAGCACCAGCAAAATAATGCCGCGTGCAAAATAACCTGCCCAAGCCATGAGGTGCAGCAGGCGCTTCTGGTAAGGCTCCATATGGTCTATGTCGATGCGCATGCGGTAGTCGCCATTTATCACGTACCAGAACTGCACCAAGCCTGCAGCTGCAGTTATAGCCCCCATACAACCTACCAGTATATTACCGCCCGGCCAGGCAAGCACCTGCGAAATAAGCAGTTGACGTTCTTCTTCGCTGTTGCCACCGTTGCCCAGCAACACATCAATTGCCGAAAATGCAATAAACCCATAGCCTGCCCCACTTAACGCCACTCCTACCCGCTTCAGGATGCCTACCATATCGCTCCCGAACTCATACGGGTCTGTAATAGCTTCGAAAACCCGCCAGATGATGTAGCAGATCATGCCTAGCAGCACGATCCATATGGCAATTTCTCCTATGGTATAGTCTAATAAAAAATCCATGATGCGTTCTTCATCAGCAGAAGGTTGCGCCAGCCTGAACAGGGACAGATTAGCCAGAACACCAATCAGCAAGTATACCAACCCAATGGAGAAACAGCCGAAGCGGGCCAGCTGATGAACTAACTTTCTGTATTTTTCGTCAACGGCCATGTATGTAGGGCAAAAGTGTGGGTGTTTAAGCTGGATTGTTTTACTATAACAGAAGCAGGAGGTTCAATTTTTACCTGGTTGATGCCTTTGATAAACCAGTAAAAATGAATAAACAAGCTGGTGCAAAAACTAAAAAAGCCGCCCGGCAAAGCAGGCGGCTTTCAGGTTAGCTTGCTACTAATCTTTACCCTTGGCACCGAAACAGCTAAATTCCTTCGGAAGGGCGTATTTATTTAAATAATTTGTCCGGGAGTAGCATGGTATAAGGCCCACACCTACAGACTCATCTCCAGAATCTTCTCTACATCCTCCACCTGAATATCGGCTCGCTCGCCCAGGTTCCGCACCCCTCTCTTCTGAAAGCGTTCTACAATGGCGGTTATGGTCGCGCGATCTACGTCGTATTCATGCAGGGTAGTGGCTATGTCGAGCGAGTTAAAGAATTTGACGGTGGCCTGAATGGCAGCCTCTATTCGCTCCTCCTCTGAGCCTTCCGTAATGTTCCAGATGCGGGCACCGTACTGCAGCAGCTTCTCTTTTTTGGTTTCGCTTTTGTAACGCAGCAACGAGGGCAGCACAATAGCCAGTGTGCGGGCATGATCTATGCCGTGAAGCGCTGTAAGTTCGTGCCCGATCATGTGGGTGGCCCAGTCGGTGGGCACGCCGGCACTGAGCAGTCCGTTAAGCGCCATGGTAGCCGACCACATAAAGTTACCCATCGCATTATAGTCTGATGGGTTTTGCATTACCTTCGGGCCTTCTTCAATCAACGTGAGCAGCACACCTTCGGCTATACGATCTTGCAGAGGCGCGTTTACCGGGTACGTCAGGTATTGCTCCATAACATGCGTAAAGGCATCAACAATACCGTTGCTGATCTGGCGTGGTGGCAGCGAGAAAGTGGTTTCGGGGTCGAGTACCGAAAATTTCGGGAAGGTGAACGGGCTGCCAAATGTCAGTTTCTCTTTTGTTGCCACCTTTGTAATAACTGCGCCCGAGTTCATTTCGGAGCCGGTGGCAGGCAGTGTAAGCACAGCTCCAAACGGGATGGCACCTTTTAGTTTTACGGCAGCTTTTTCAGCCAGAAACCTCCAGGGGTCTCCCTGGTCGAACACGACAGCGGCTGCTATAAACTTGGTACCATCCAGCACCGATCCCCCTCCTACTGATAAAATAAAGTCGATTTTCTCATTTTTAGCCAGTTCTACAGCTTGCATCAGGGTTTCGTAATGCGGGTTTGGCTCAATTCCACCAAACTCAAAAACAGTGTGTTCTTTCAGGGCTTCCATCACCTGCTCGTATACACCGTTCTTTTTAATGCTGCCACCACCGTAGGTCATGAGCACACGTGCACCTGCAGGTACTTCCTTGGCTACTTCGGCTATGGTTCCTTTCCCGAAAATGATCTTTACGGGATTATAAAATTTAAAATTGTTCATGTTAATCAGATTTGTGATCTCTTGCTGTTCCAGTTCACAGCTACTCCTGCTACAACCGCTCTAAGTTCGAATTGTTATGTCCGGTCGCTTCCTATCCTAGCTAAGGCTACGGGTACAGCCATTGTCTATAGTCCTAGTAGCGCGAAAGTACCAGAAAAGGTTGTAGCGCCAATACATCTGAAATGGAATTTTAGTAGAAACAGCTAAGCCGATTTTTTGAAACGATAGTTTAAGCAGGCTCTTCTACGGAAATCGGTTTAAAAGGCACTGGTTTAAATTATGCTAACGAAATTGCCTTCCAGAGAACTTTTTGCATGAAATCCTTCAAGGGTCTGAATACATCAGGAAAGTTCAGGGTCCTAAATTTCATGAAAAGGACCTACCATAAAACAAGAGAGGCTCCTGGTGCAGGAGCCTCTCTTGTTTTATGTATAGTTGCAAGTTTAATTCATGTCGATGCCAACCTCCAACCCTTTAGGAAGATGAATGGTTTTAGAACCTTTGTAAGTCTCCAGGAACAGCGCCAGTTTATCCATGGTCTCGTTCAGCTCCTCTACAGTTGGCAGGTACACCACCCTGAAATGGTCGGGTTTGCTCCAGTTAAAGCCACTGCCCTGCACCAACAGCATGCGCTGGTCAATCAGCAGGTCCAGGATAAACTGCTGATCGTCGAGAATGTTAAACTTCTTCACATCTATTTTCGGGAACATATAGAACGCCCCTTTTGGCTTTACGCAGGTAATGCCGGGTATCGAGGTCAGTTTGTCGTAGCACACATCGCGCTGGCGACGCAGCCTGCCTTTTGGTAACACCAAATCGTTTATGCTCTGGTAACCGCCCAAGGCAGTCTGGATAACGAACTGAGAAGGCGCATTGCTGCAAAGGCGCATGCTGGCCAGCGCGTTTAAACCTTCTATATAGGATTTGGCTATAGACTTTTTGCCACTGATAACGACCCAGCCAGCTCTGAAACCAGCTGCACGGTAGTTTTTAGATAAACCGCTGTAGGTCAGGAACAGCACATCATCAGAGAGAGCAGCTGTAGAGAAGTGAGCGGTATCGTCGTAGAGAATTTTGTCGTAGATCTCGTCTGAGAAGATAATGAGTTTATGCCGCTCCGCGATCTGCACAATTTTTTGCAGCACATCAGAAGGGTAAACGGTACCAGTCGGGTTGTTCGGGTTAATGATGACAATGCCCTTGGTACGGCTCGTAATCTTACGCTCCATATCTTCCAGGTCCGGGTACCAATCCGACTGCTCATCGCAGAGGTAGTGCACCGGTTTGCCACCAGAAAGCGTAACGGAGGCCGTCCAGAGCGGGTAGTCCGGAGAGGGTATCAGGATTTCGTCGCCGTTGTTGAGCAGGGCCTGCATCGACATCAGGATGAGTTCGCTCACACCATTGCCTATAATGATGTCGTCGATCTGCACATCACGCACCGATTTGCTTTGCATATAGTGCATAACCGCTTTGCGGGCCGCGAAAAGGCCTTTCGAATCGGTGTACCCTTGCGCATTGCGCAGGTTCAGAATCATATCGTGTATGATTTCGTCTGGGGTATCAAATCCAAAAGGCGCCGGGTTTCCAATGTTCAACTTCGTGATCTTGTACCCCTGGCGCTCAAGCTCTTGCGCTTTCTCAAATATGGGCCCACGTATTTCGTAAAATACGTTATCGAGCCGCGAACTCCGCTGTATCATAAACTCAAATTTTCCAAAATTAAACATTTGGAATTCATTATAAAGAATTCAGGCCCGAAAATTTAAATTCAACCTGTTCTTCTTCAACATGATGGCCTTAGGTTTAAATTCCATTTAACGCAACTGTATTTCTAAAAGGCAATATATAACAGACTTTAAAAGTTGCCGCCCCCAGAAATACCCTTGGCAACTTTTCTCCCAAATTCCTTTGGAAGGCCTTTTTCATTCGAATAATTTGATTGCAAACGTTCTTATAAGACGCTAAAAGTACGGTGGGGCATTACCAGCAGGCAGCACTATTGCCATATTTTTTATATACTTGCAGCATGCGAGGCAGCAAAGCACCTGTTTCAGCAAGCAGTATCTTTCATTTCCGACACCTTGAATACAAACAGTACCTACTTCCGGCTTTCTCACAAGATTCTTGACGAGGCTTTTGCTCTCTCGCAGGCACCTGATAGTAACCTATACCTGGCCATCAGCCAGAAATCGGTACGGCTAGGGGTTGTGGACCTGAAACGCAACAAGTTTGTGGTAATGGAAGACTATGAGCTGATAACTGTATTCTCGGCCCAGCAGGTGGCGGAGCAACTGCTGCTAATTGCCAAAAGCAGCTCTATTTTGCAGCACCAGGGCTGGCGTAGCATCCGGGTAATGGTCAGCAACCAGAACTTCACGCTGGTACCCGAAACGCTTTATGAGCCACAGCACCAGTCCGATTACCTGCGCCTGCACAGCGACCTCGACCCCGAACAAGACCAGGTAGTTGCTTACCGACATGCCGACCTGGAAGCGGTAAACATATTTTCGGTGCCTGCTGTTATTCAGAAAGCAGTAACCGCCATAGCCCAGAACCGCCCTGTAGTGTACCTGCACCAGACGAGCGCCCTTATCCGGTGCCTGTTGCACCAGACGGGCCGTAGCCGCGAGCGCCGCATGTACCTGTTTGTGGAGCAGCAACATGTTACCGTTTTGGTTATCAGCCAGAACGGCCTGGAGTTCTGCAATATTTTTCAGTACCAGAGTCCCGAAGATTTTATTTATTTCGTCATTTTTGTGATGCAGGAGCAAAAGCTGAACCCCGAAGCTGAAACGGTGACGGTTTTAGGCAAAATAACACACGATGCGGCGCTGTTCTCTATGTTACAAAAGTATGTGCGCCATGTAAAGTTTGGCAAGAAACCGGCCGATGTGGCCTACAGTTACAAATTCGATGATCTGTTTGAGCACCGCTATTTTGAGCTCTACAGCATTCACCTTTGCGATTAGATATGAAAAGAATAGCCTTGTTCCCCGGATCGTTCGACCCTTTTACAAATGGCCATTACGACGTGGTAGTGCGCGGAGCCCACTTGTTCGATGAGATAATTATTGCTGTCGGCAACAACACGACCAAGCAGCGCTACATTCCTGTTGAACGTATGATCGACGTAATTCAACGTGTATTTAAGGATCAGCCAAAGGTGCAGGTGCAGGCTTATAAAGGACTTACGGCTGAGTTTGCCCGCGAAAAAGGCGCTAAGTTTTTGCTGCGTGGCCTCCGCAACACCACTGATTTTGAGTACGAGAACACCATTGCACAGGCCAATCGCCATGTTAACCCCGAACTCGAAACGGTTTTTCTCATTACCTCGCCGCGGCTGGCTGCCATCAGTTCCTCTATTATTCGCGAGATTCACCGGTTTGGCGGCAACGTAAATGAGTTTATACCTTTCCCGATTTCAGCGATTGAAGATAGTGTTTCATTATAAAGGCGATGGAAGAGTAAGCCTTTGGTAGTACTTCTACCACCTCGTCGGTAGTCATCCAGCGTACTTCTTCAATAAACTCTTCGGCCTGGGGCTTCATCAGGCTATCGTCGGTACAGGTCATAATGTACCAGGAAGTTTTCTTTAGAATTTTGTTTCCTTTGTAAGCGTAAGAATGCCAGGTTTTAGGTAGTTTGCCGGCCACTTCCACTTTAATATTGCACTCCTCCTCCACTTCGCGCAGGGCACCGTCTTTTACCTTTTCTTTTTTGTTGAGCTTCCCTTTTGGCAGGTCCCAGGTACCGAGGCGGTAAATCATCAGTATTTTATCGTCTTTAATTACCAGGCCGCCAGCTGCTTTCACAATTTTAAACTGGTCTTTCAGGTGAAGAATGATTTTCTTCATCTTATCGGCCACCAATGTAAGCGAGTCGAGTTTTTTTAGCTTTTTAACCTCCATCAGGCGCACCAGCCTGTCTATTAAGGCAGCATCCGCCTCTTTAATCAGCACATCGCCTACCAGGTCTTTTGAGGAGAAATCGTCGCTGGCAGTTAAGATCACATCGTAATGATGTTTGTATACCTTTTCGTTCGATCGCTTTAGTATTAAAGGGATATCGTTTATAAAAACGTTCATGTCTGGTACCGCTGGTGGTTTTCAAATATACGCAAATACATAATAATTCTCCTGAAAGAAAATACAGCCGCCAAAAAAGGTAAATATTTCTGTAATTTTGCCCCATGGATACAAAGCAAACTGCACATCAGGTAGCCTCTTTCCTTCTGGAGACGGAGGCAGTAAAGTTAAGCCCGGCAAAACCCTTTAAATGGAGCTCGGGCTGGAACTCTCCTATTTACTGCGATAACCGCGTTACCTTGTCGTTCCCCTATATCCGGAGCTACATAAAAAACGAACTGGCAGAGCTGATTAAAGCCAATTTCCCCGATGCTGAGGCTATAGCCGGTGTTGCCACCGCAGGTATAGCGCAGGGAGCCCTGGTGGCCGACCTGCTCGAAATGCCATTTCTGTACGTAAGACCTCAGCCAAAAAGCCACGGCATGGGCAACCAGATAGAAGGTCGCCTGCTGGAAGGTCAGAAAGTGGTGCTTGTAGAAGACCTGATCTCTACCGGCGGAAGCTCCCTGAAAGCAGCTGCAGCCGTTCAGGCGGCAGGTGGCGAGGTAGTAGGCATGGCCGCTATTTTTACCTATGGGTTCTCAGTGGCAGACGAGAATTTCAGACAAGCCGGCATTACGCTCCGTTGCCTGAGCGACTATCAGGCCCTGACAGAAGCCGCCCTCTCCAACGGTTACATTCCTGAATCTGCTATGGCTACCCTGGCTGAGTGGCGTAAAGCCCCGGAAACCTGGGGTGTGTAATTTTTGATTTGGCGGTTTTGAGAATTTGGAGATTTGGAGAAGAAAGGATTTGAAGATAATTTTCATCATGAGATGCCTCAGGAAGGTCAAAACGTTGCTGGTGCATTTTCTGCCGCGAATAGCAAAGGGCTAAATAGGTAAGCATGTTGGCTTCGAAGTATCACCGCATCTTTTAAATAATCCACTTCCAAATCTCCCAATTCTCCAATCTCCAAATCAAAAATTCTTCAAATCAAAAGAACATGAAAATAGGCCTCCTCTCCGATACCCACGGCTACCTCGATGACCAGATACTGCGGCTGCTTGGCGACCGTGACGAGATCTGGCATGCCGGAGATTTCGGAACGCAGGCTATTTCGGAGAGGCTGCAGGAGGTGGCACCGGTCAGGGGTGTGTATGGCAACATAGACGGGCAGCATGTGCGGCAGGTGCACCCTAAGGTGAATCGTTTTACCATAAATGGCCTCGATGTGCTGATGACGCACATAGGCGGCTACCCAGGCAAGTACCACCCCGACATCAGGCAGGAAATTCTGCAGAACCCGCCCCAACTTTTTATTACAGGTCACTCGCACATCTTAAAGATAATGACCGATAAACGCCTCAACAACCTGCTGCACATTAACCCCGGAGCTGCGGGCAAACATGGTTTCCATAGCACCCGCACCATGGTTCGGTTTACAGTTACAGCGGGGCAGGTGCAGGACCTACAGGTAATTGAGCTTGGCAAAAGGGCATAAAAAAAAGTGTGTTTGCGAGGCAAACACACTCCCTTAAGTCTTATCTAGTAAGCCGCCGCCATTTGCTGAAATAGCAGCGGCAGGCAGATGGGCTTACTTTCCCGTAAGAAAAACTATTCAGCAGCAGTTTCTTCTGTGGCAGCTACCTTGTTTTTAGGTTCTTCGCCAAATTTCACGCGCAGCTCGTCCATGTCTACATTCTTAATAACAGGCGTTAATAACAGCTGCTTAATTCTAGAAACTCTGTTATTCGCTCTAGCTTTATTTCTACGGTCTTTTCTTTTTAATCTTGTAACTCCCATCGTTGCAATATTTAATTTGAAGGGCAAAAGTAAGTTATTATTTTTACAAAGTAAAGTATTTATTCTATCAAAATATGCTGATTACTGATTTACGTAGCGATACCGTTACCAAACCCACTCCTGCTATGCTTGCTTATATGTTTGAGGCTGAGGTAGGTGACGACGTTTACGAAGAAGACCCGACCGTGAATGCGCTGGAGCAGATGGCTGCCGAAATGTTCGGCATGCAAGCCGGCTTGTTCTGCCCCTCCGGCACCATGACCAACCAGATTGCCATAAAAGCACACACCGAGCCGCTTACCGAGGTCATCTGCGATGTCTCTTCGCACATATATCAGTATGAAGGTGGTGGTATTATGTTTAACGCGGCTGCTTCTGTTGCCCTGGTGCACGGAGAACGCGGCAAGCTGACACCCGAACAGGTAGAAGCTCATATCCGGCCCTTGCATAACATACACTACCCGGTTACCAAGCTTGTATCGCTGGAGAATACAGCCAACAAAGGTGGAGGGGCCTACTATACACTAACTGAGATTGCGGCCATTTCGGCTATTTGCCGTCAGCACGAGCTGGCGCTTCACCTCGATGGCGCCCGTGTTTTTAATGCCCTGGTTGCGGCCCAGGAACAACCTCGAGCCTACGGCCAGTACTTCGACAGCATTTCGGTTTGCCTCTCGAAAGGGTTAGGTGCGCCGGTGGGCTCTGTTCTGCTTGGCAGCAAAGCGTTTATTATGAAGTGCAAAAGAATACGAAAAGCCATGGGCGGAGGAATGCGGCAGGCAGGTTACCTGGCTGCCGCAGGCATTTATGCCCTACGGCATCATGTGGAGCGGCTCCAGGACGACCACAGGCGCGCCAAGACCCTGGAGGAAGCATTGCTACAAGCCAACTACACTGACTATGTGCTGCCGGTGCAGACGAACATCGTTATTTTTAAGCTGAACCACAGGTTTACCGGTCAGGCTTTTGTAGAAGCACTTGCTAAACACCAGATCAGGGCTACTGCCTTTGGCCCCCAGCTAGTGCGGTTTGTAACGCACCTCCAGGTTACAGATGAGCACCTGGCGCATACACTAAAAGTTCTGAATGAACTGAATACTTGATGTAAGGCAGCTGAACCAGGTGGTATATCTTTTAAACCGAATCCTTATCAGCTAAATACATGCAACTAAAACATATCGGGTTGGACCCTTGGCAAGATTCGGATGAAAAATCTTCCGGAGGCTGTTTTCATTCGAATAATTCAGAGACGGAACTGTAACAGTTTCTATAACCGACGGAACTTCTTTGGGTGTAAGAGGTAAATTATTCAAATGAAAATGGCCTTCAGAAGCGTTTTGAAGCGAAAAGAGTCAAGGGTATTCTTCTCATCCGGCGCTACATTTACTCTTCTATTTCTGGTGGCGCCTTTTTATTATATGAAACAGGCTGGATTTTGTGGTGGAGATGCTAAAGGACTGAGTTCATATAACTTTAAGTTTACGTTTCTATAGGTACTGTTAGTACTCTGAAAGCAGCAGCTACAAATGACAGTGCCTGGGATCAAATTCATTTTGTTACTATAGAGGCTAGGCCACACCCTGCAGAGGCAGGCAGTACAGCCATTTCCCACCCCTTAGCTCTTGTAGCTATCGCTTCGGCATTAAATAACCGATCGAACTGAAGCAGCCGTAGAACTTAACAACTTTTTTTGTGCAGCTTCAGTTTTACCTGGTAAGCTTTATTTCTTAAGTTATAAAGGGATATCAAGTCCTTAAGAGGTGAACAAATAAGGTGGTATGGCACACTTACACTATACGCAACCATTAAATGGTAGCAGGCAAAATATTGAAAACTTTATTTAACCCCCTATAAACTTACTACCTTATCTTATTCGTCTATATAATTTTTATTTACTACCCTCTAATTTAATAGGGGTCAGAAATTTTTTTTATAAAATTGAAAATATTTTTTCTGCCATAAACTTTAAGCTCCCAACTTGTTTTTAGGGTAAATAATACCACTGAAGCCATAAAATACTAACTAATGCAGAATAGCTAATCATATATCTTAAATCCTATAATACTGCCTCAACGACTTCATCCAGCAGCAGCTAAAGCAGTTAGGGAGTATAGCATGTGCTATTTTGAGATTCTACATAATTAATCCTCATTAGTTAATTTCTATTTTTTACACAACACTTCAGGCATTACAACCAACTAATAACACCTCTATTTACCAGACCCATATTTACAATATTTACACCTTTTGCTGTTATACCCCTATTGTTTTTCAACAATACTTTAATAACTTTATCAAAAATTAAACACACCCCCCTTTAAATACATGCATATAGAATAACTTTACTCTTTATGAAAAAGATAGAAGCAATCATTAGAACATCCAAATTTGAAGAGGTCTACGAAGCGCTGACTGAAATCGGAGTTCCGTTTATGTCTACTTACGATGTAAAAGGGTTTGGCCTGGAACATGGAACATCGCAGGTGTACAGAGGAGCCACTTATAATGTAGGCTTTATTCCCAGAACCAAGATTGAACTGGTAGTAACAGAAGGGCACATGGATGATGTAGTGAGTACCATACTAAAAGTTGCAAGCACCGGAAAAGTAGGAGACGGCAAAATTTTTATAATGGATGTGCAGGAAGTGATACGCATCAGGACGGGAGAAATCGGTGAGCTGGCCCTTTAGTGGTCTTAGAGAAATATAAATAAACTCATACTATATTTAACGCAATAACCTATGTCACAAGAATTATTTGTAGTTAATAACGTCTGGATGATGGTCTCCATCTTTCTTGTATTTATTATGCATTTAGGGTTTGCCACACTGGAGTCGGGCCTGGTCAGATCTAAAAACACGGTTAATATTCTATTTAAAAACAGCATGATCCCGCCTATCGGGCTTTTAACTTATGCGCTCTGGGGCTTTTCCCTGATGTACCCAGGCGAAGCTTTTGCAGGAGGATTCTTCGGTTTTTCAGGTTTTGGAATTTCACTACCGGAAGGTGGCGAAACCTCTGCCTATAACGAAGGCTATACATTCTGGACTGATTTCCTGTTTCAGGGTATGTTTGCCGCAACAGCTGCCACTATTGTATCAGGTGCTGTTGCTGAGCGTGTAAAATTGGGCACCTACATCATTTTCTCCATCATATTTGTGGGTGCTTGCTATCCTATAGTAGGCATGTGGAAATGGGGCGGTGGTTTTCTGGATACGTTAGAAACTCCTTTTTACGATTTTGCAGGCTCTACATTGGTACACTCCGTAGGGGGCTGGGGTGCGCTGGCAGGTATTATACTGTTGGGCCCACGAATAGGCAAATATGTAGGCGGTAAAACAAAGCCAATTCCGGGGCACAGCATGCCGCTCGCAACAATAGGTGTATTTATACTTTGGTTAGGTTGGTTTGGCTTCAATGGAGGTTCTGTACTGTCTGCTGACCCGGGCGCAGTATCTAGAGTTTTGGTTATGACGAGCCTTGCCGCAGCCGCAGGTGCTTTAGGTGCCTTCTTTGTATCTTACAGCCTGTTCAAATCCAGCGACCTTACCATGGTGCTGAACGGAATTCTGGCTGGCCTGGTAGGTATTACTGCCGGTGCTGACCAAATGAGTGTAGTAGACTCTGCTGTAATCGGATTAGTTGCAGGTGCCCTTGTAGTGTTAGGGGTTCTGCTGTTCGATAAACTAAAAATTGATGATCCGGTTGGAGCCCTTTCAGTACACTTGATTTGCGGCATCTGGGGCACCTTAGCAGTAGGTTTATTTGGCGAATTAGCTGGCGTAGATCAACTTATCAGCCAGTTAACGGGCATCGGTGTAGTAGGTGCGTTTAGCTTTGTGTTTGCATTTGCTGTCTGGTTTGCGCTAAAATCAATATCTGGCATCAGGGTGAGCGAAACAGAAGAAATAGATGGCCTGGATATGCACGAACACAAAATGCACGCTTACCCAGATATCAACGCTCCTGCCAACGAAGTAACACGCCTGGAGAACAGTACTGTAGAAGACAAGAAGAAAATGCCTGCAAATGTAGCAAATTAGAACACAGCTATCATCAGAGATATTGTTCTGGAGCAATAGCTACAATAATAAGTATACTGTTTGGTAGTGTTACCATAAATCAAATCTTTCGCTTCTTCTTAAGCTGACAGCAATTCGACTGGAAGGGATGCATACTTGTTTTTATCATATTTATCTTAAATAATACAAAATTTTATTATTTAAAACATACTTGTGGTGAGTAAAAGAAAACCTTGCCTCATATGTACAATAATAGAAACAAGTATGCACAGCGGCACATAAACATGCAACCTTCCTCATTCAGGAGCTTTGCCAAATTAAAAATCACCACTATTAAAAAGGGCTGCAACAGCCCATTCAGGAGCATTTTTATCCATCTATTAATTGGGAGTTGCTTATTTACCAAACAGCTTTTCTTTAGAATTTCTCCATCAAATTCTTACAAAAATCAATTTTAATACCTCAATCTTTTCACTTGTAAAACCCCCTTTCATCATGAGAAAAACAATTACAAACATCCCGAAATTAGTTTCACTCCTTTTCGCACTGCTTTTTGTTTCTACATCAACATCTGTAATGGCTCAAAGCAGCTCTGAGGATGACGATGACTTTTCATTCACGGTTGGCCTGACTTCTGACCAGTTTTTTGGTTTCGCACCTTCTTTCTCAGGCTCATACGGTCTTTCTTCTAAAGTAGGCCTTACATTTTATGGCATCATGTGGTCAGGTGGAACTGGTGGTGCCTGGGGAAACTGGACAGAATTTGGGGTTGGCGCTAATTTTAACCTGGCCGATGGCATTAGCTTTAACCCTAGCCTGGGGGTTACTGGTGGCAATCTTTTGTCGAGTGGAACTGCAGGACCTGCTATTTTTGGTGATGGCATCGTGCCAAACATGTTCCTTAACCTCGACAAGTCAAACGTAGAAGGTGAAGTTTACTTCGGTTATTATGCCCCTCTACGCGACAAAGTTCCTGCTGAGGGTGGCACTACCCTGTCTTATATTCACTATTGGGCAAACCTTGGTTATAAAGTTAATCCCAGGTTCTCATTTGGTGGACACTTCGAACACCTTATCAACTCCGGAGGATCTAACGTAACTTCTTCGTCTGATGTATACCAATGGGTTGGTCCATACATACAGTTCTCCTCGCCTAAGCACAGCATATTTGGAAGACTAAGCGCTGGAGGAGACTTAGTTGAAGGCAATGACTCTTTCTTTAAAGTGAGCACTGGTTTCAGCTTTTAGTCTAAAACCTCTCCTTTTTTGATCTGCCGCGTTGTTGATAAACCTTATTCAGATTAAGAGTATTTACAGTTTGTAACCACGGTAAGCCCGGTAAAAGAGCATGCATCTGGTAATAGCAAGCCTTGCAGACGGCAAAGCTTACTAAGCCTTCAGAAAAGTATCCCGATCGTAAGCCATTATCGGATTTACTTTAAAACTAGCTATTGGAAATTGTGAGTTAAAGCGTGCTCCAGCCTGGCTTACCGGTTATAAACTTTTACCCGAGTACCCTATTTAAAACCATTAATGTACGTGCCTATGCTAACAAAAAACTAATCTATCGGTCTATTTTTCAAGCTATTGACTCTATTACAAACAACTAGGTCGAGCAGAAGTCCAGCCAGGGCTTCTGCTCTTTTTTTATCCCTAACCCTCGACAGTAAAGCCCTTCCCAAGCCTTTGGAAGGGCTTTTTCATTAGAAAAATTTGAGATTCCAGCAGAACCTCCAAAAGCCTGTTCCACCAAACATCCCGATGCCTCCTCTACTCGTATGCTGCCTCAGGTTTAGTTTGAAAACAAACAGATAATGGCCATATTGAAGTTTGGCTTCGCAGATATGACACAAACAAACGAAAGCACCACCGTATTAGCTGCACTGGCGCAAGACCCGGTTCTGGCAAAAATTATAGCTACAGGAACACCTCTCTCCTCCTCCCGTTCCGAAGACCTATACTACAGGCTGTTGAGCGCTATTGTGTCGCAGCAATTGGCCACGAAGGTTGCGGCTACTATTTTCAGAAGGTTTACCGCTCTCTTTCCAGATGCCTACCCTGCTCCTGTGCTTGTACTGGCTACACCCGACGAGGTGCTCCGGAGCGCCGGACTTTCGTTTCAGAAAATTGGCTACATCCGGAATGTGGCTGCTTTTGCCCAGAACGGGAAACTGGAGCATGGCGCTATTGATGCTATGCCTGATGAAGACCTGATCTTGCACCTGACGCAGATAAAAGGCATTGGTCGCTGGACAGCCGAAATGCTGCTGATGTTCGCCCTGGAGCGGCCCGATATACTGCCTCTCGATGACCTGGGGATTCAGAATGCTTTTAAAAAACAATACATGCTGGAGGAGAAGGGCAAGGCACTAAAAATAAAGATGCAGGAAATAGCAGAAGCCTGGCGGCCATACCGCACCGTTGCCTGTAAATATCTGTGGCAATCGCTGGATAATGCGCCTAAATAATTTAAGTTCCTTTCGTTATTTTAAATTGTATATCTATTGTTACATTTGGCTCTTGGTAAACAGATTGCCTAACCTTGGTTATAACATGTTGAAATTTCTTTTATAGGGCATTTTCATTTGAATAATTTAAACGAATGCCCTAAGCAGCAGTAAATATGTGGCTCCTGTTGATGGATGACTCGTTTCTCCATTTCCAACTACAGAAATTCAGGCTCACAACAGACTTAGTCTTAGCTCTTGCTATTAATTTTCAATAGCAGGACTCCCTCATCATGCATATTTGCAAAAAATAAATGCTGTAGGTAAAGAAGTCAAATTTGAAAAACTGGCATGAGCTGTTAGAACCAGTTTAACAGTTACTCTGCACCTCTAAATTCACGTCATAATTTAATTCCATATTCGTAAAACGCTACATCAAATCCCAAACTTAATTTTATGTTAAAATATTTTACCCTTTCCATTAGCTTTATTTTTATCTGCATCACTACCGGCCTATCCCAAAATACCTTTAAAAAAGGATTTCTGGTGTTTGCTATAGGCGATACCTTACATGGTTTACTGGAAGACCGTGTAGATATAAGAAACGCGCAGGAGGTTATGTTTAAGCAAACCGAAACAGCTGACAAAAAACTTTACTTCCCAACCGATTTATCTGCTTACCAGGTTGGCTCCCGGACCTACCTCTCCACCAACGTTAAACAAAACGGGCAGCCACAAAACTTGTTTCTGGAAGTAATTAACGATGGTCCGCTGCGCTTGCTATATTACAAAGACATAGACGACAAGCAGCACTTTTACGCACAGACCGCAACTGAATTTCATGAACTGACAAACGAGCGCAAAACCGTTGATCAGAACGGTAAAACTTTCTCGTTCTATACCAAAGCCCACGTCACGATTCTAAACACATTAACCGCCGACTGTGGTGAGCCAGCAACCGAGAAGCTCAACTTCACCATGAAAGCCTTGTCGGCTCACGTAGCGGCATATAATGCCTGCAGGGGCGGCCTAAGCTATGCTTCAGCAAAAGCTACTACAAAGCCAACCTTTTCTCAATCTGTTTTTGTGGGTATTAACCAGTCGCAGGTGGTAACAGCTGGTGCAGCCCGTTTTCAGGAAACAAATACGCGCACAGGCTTAAATGCCGGAGCTGGTATTCATTTAAACTTCCCGAACAGAAAATACCATGTCGATTTGCTGGCAGAATATAATCGGAAGGGAGCAGAAGCCGAAGCCGAACGTATTAATTTCGACCTGCATTACATCAGCCTCTCGCCGGGCTTCAGTTACACATTCTCTAAGAGCAGGTTTAAACCTTTGCTAGGAGCAGGTTTTGTGGCGGCTTATCTTCTAAACTCACCAGAAGAGGCTTATACGCGCATGCGTTTGGGCAAAAAAGTAAGGATATTTGACAATATGGTTGAAAATTCGGAGGTACCTTATGAAGTTGGCTATGAAGTAAGAGCAGGGGTAAAATACGCCCTTCAGAACGACTTGCAATTATTGGTGAAGGCACGGTTCACACGGACACTTATTCCTTTCAGTTTCGGCGCAAGTACTTACCACAACCATGTAGCATCGGTGCAGGTTGGCCTGGAGTTTTAAGGTATATAACAACAAAAGCAGCTAATCAGCCCTTCTAAAAACTTTTCACCCTTGAGCATTTTGAGTCTAAAATCTTTTGGAAGGGCTATTTCATTAGAAAAATCTGACCACTCCCTACTGGAAGAATGGCAGCAGCTATTTACCGAACTTTTGCTCGTTTAACGAGGTACGAGTACAGCACTTTATCGAAGGGTTCGCTGATATCGACAGGCACAAAATCAATGCGGTACTGGCCGCACTTGAGCACCAGGTCCTGCTTCATGCCTTCCACGGCGGCTTTGTACTGGTCGCGCACCTGCGAAGGTTGCAGCTTTAGCTCCTGCCCTGTCTCCACATCCACAAACACATAAGGGCGCTCGGCAAAGTCGAACTCCTCTTCTGTTTTGCGATCCATGACATGAAATATCAGCACTTCGTGGTTCTGGTGCTTCAGGTGCTGAAGCGCAGCGAAAATGGCGTCGTTGTTATCGTGGCGGCCCAGCATGTCGCTGAAAATGATGACCAGCGAACGTTTCGGTATCTGCTGCGCTATCTGGTGAATAACCTCTGCCACGTTGGTATTTTTGGCTACAGGTTTCTCCTGTAGCTGCTTTTGCAACAACAGCAGGAGCGTGTGCAGGTGCGAGGCCG
>NZ_VRTY01000027.1 GCF_008017455.1 Pontibacter qinzhouensis
GGCGCTGTCTTGTTTTTTGTGTCTTAACTACTGATTCACAATTAATTAAACCCAAAACTCGCGTTAATAGGCCAGCAGCTCTTGCATGGCTAAGGCTACCTTGCTGGCATTTGGCAGCACCATTCGCTCCAGCTCTACATTCAGCGGAAGCGCAGGTAAGTTAGCGGCGCCAAGTGTAAACACAGGTGCATCCAGCTGCTGGAAACAGGTTTTCGATATGCGGCCTGCCAGCGATTCTGCAAAGGAATTTAAAAGTGGCTCCTCTGTCAGCACCAGGGCTTTACCATGTCGTTTCACCGATGCCACTACAGCGTCAAAATCGATTGGATTAAGCGTTCGAAGGTCCAGAATCTCAACACAGCCTTTGAATTGTTCTGAAGCGGTTTTTGCCCAGTAAACGCCCATACCATAAGTTATTACAGTTAAGCTGTTTCCGGCCTGTAGCTGCTCCTCTTTGGCCTGCTGCACCACATGAGCTACTCCTAAAGGCAATATGTAATCTTCTGCAGGTTCTGTGGTACGGGCATCTTCGGTTCCTGGCACTTTTGACCAGTAAAGGCCTTTGTGCTCCAGCATCACCACCGGGTTAGGATCCAGAAAAGCAGCTTTCATCAGCCCCTTCATGTCTGCGGCATTAGATGGGTAAACCACCTTTATACCCCGGATGTTCAGCAACGTAGATTCGATACTGCCCGAATGGTAAGGACCACCGCCACCGTAAGCACCAATCGGCACCCGGATCAGGGACTGCACCGGAAATTTGCCGTTTGTTAAGTAGCAGCTTTTTGAGAGTTCTACTACCAGCTGGTTCATGCCAGCCCAGATATAATCGGCAAACTGAATCTCCACGATGGCTTTTACACCCACAGCCGACATGCCTGCCGTAGAACCTATAATGTAGGCTTCCTGAATAGGTGTGTTGAACACACGGGCATCGCCGTATTTTTTTGCAAGCAAAGCAGCCTCCCTGAATACGCCTCCTAACTCACCGCCTACATCCTGTCCGTAGAAAATAGCTTCGGGGTATGTTCTTAAAATATCATCTACGGCATGAAGCGCAGCATCAACCATAGTTATTTTTTCAGCTTTGGCCGGGCTTCTGTTGCCTCTTTCGTCTACAACAGGTGTTGGAGCAAAAATATGGTGGTCGAAGGTATTTGTATCGGGCTGAGATGCCTGCAGGGCTCTGCCAAAATCCTGCTGCACCAGCGCAATGGCCTGCCTCTCCAGTTCTTCTACTTCGGCTACTGTTACGTCAGCATCTAAAAGTAACTGCCGGAGCTTTGGCAGCGGATCGCGAACAGCCTCTTCCTGCAGGCTGTTGCCGCGGTACCACTCCTTCCGGACCCCGGAGGTGTGGTGGTTAAGCAACGGGCAGCGGGCATGAACCAATATCGGTTTCCGGAGCTGGCGGGCATATTCAAACGCCACGCGCATACCTTCATACGATTCGGCAAAATCAGAGCCATCTACCCGGAGGCGCTCCATTCCTTTAAAACCGGCTGCATATTCGTAGGCATCCATCGCCCGCATTTCCTTGCCTTTAGCCGAAATGCCCCACTCATTATCCTGCACCAGGTACACGATGGGCAGCTGCTTGAGCACAGCCATTTGCCAGGCTTCCGATACTTCTCCTTCTGTTACGGCGCCATCGCCAATAGAACACAGCACCACCGGCTTCTCCTCGCCTTGCAGCAGCCCCTGCGATTCGAGGTAGGCCAACCCGTGTGCCATTCCTGTGGCCGGAATGGCCTGCATGCCCGTGGCAGAACTTTGATGCGGGATGGTAGGGAAACCTTCCTGTTTCAGCGCCGGATGTCCGTAATAGGTGCGGCCACCAGCAAAAGGATCGTCGCCTTTTGCCATCAGCTGCAGCATCAACTCATAGGGTTTTATGCCAAGGCCCAGCATCAACGATTCGTCGCGGTAATAGGGTGCTACAAAGTCTATCGGTTTCAGCTGAAATGCGGTGGCAAGCTGAATGGCTTCGTGTCCGCGGGAGGTGCTATGCACATATTTACTGCAAATTGCTCTTTCTTCTTCGTAGGTCTCGCCCATTGTTTTGGCAGTAACCATCAGGCGGTACGCTTTCTTTAGTAGTGCCAGCTCTATCTTCAGGGCCTCCATCGTTTCTCGTTGCATATGCAGACTGGTCTCTTCAGTAACAAATTTTTTGGATATCAGGGAAATCAATTTATTTCTACGCGCTAAAAGGTCTTACTTAAAATTCGCTTGCGGCAAATGAATTTCAACTAAAGTTTAGTAGCAGCAGCATAAAAATCTTCCTGTTAAATTAAATCGGGTTCGGCAGTACTGGCATTAATCCTTAATTTTGCCTGTTCTATGTATAATCTCAACCATTAAACCGAAAAAAGGTTGACACCAAAGTCTACATTTAAATTCTATACCTCAGAATACCCAGCATAGTGACTTACTATTCTTGAGTATCTGTTCCAGCAGTTTAATTAAGTAATTATAACTACGGAATTTTAAGAATAGCCTTGGTTTTACCCAAAAATAATACTTTATACCTATGTTCAGAGAAGAAGTTGAAGCATTTTTCAGGCAATTTCAAAATGAGTTGTGCCAGGCTTTAGAAACCTGCGATGGCGGCGCTGCCTTTCAGGCAGATGTGTGGAAGCATGCCGAGGGTGGCGGCGGTGAATCGCGGGTAATTCAGCAGGGGCATGTGCTGGAGAAAGGCGGCGTTAACTTTTCGGCAGTGCAGGGGCAGCTGTCGCCAGCCTTCCTGAAGATGCTCGAAATGCCCGATCCTGCTTTTTTTGCCACAGGCGTTTCGGTGGTGCTGCACCCGCACAGCCCTATGGTACCTATTACACACATGAACGTGCGCTATTTCGAGGCTGGTAACGGTAAAGCCTGGTTTGGCGGAGGCATCGACCTGACTCCCATTTACCTCAACCTGCAACAGGCGCAGGACTTCCATAGAGCCATGAAAGCCGTTTGTGATAAGCACCATCCCTCCTATTACACCGACTTCAAAAAGTGGGCCGACGACTACTTTTATAATGTGCACCGGCAGGAGACGCGTGGTGTTGGCGGCATATTTTTCGACAGGTTAATGGCCACTGACGAAATAACTATTGAAGAGCGTTTTGCTTTTGTGAAAGATGTGGCACGCGCCTTTGCGCCATTCTACACCTCCATTATGAACCAGAACCGTAACCTGCCTTATAACGAGCAACAGAAACAGTGGCAGCTTATCAGAAGAGGCCGGTATGTGGAGTTTAACCTGGTGTATGACCGTGGCACAAAATTCGGGCTGGCAACCGGAGGCCGCATCGAATCGATTCTGATGAGCCTTCCGAAATACGCATCCTGGGAATATAACCACCAACCGGCAGCAGGCAGCCCGGAAGCAGCAATACAGGCTTACCTGAAAAAAGATATCGACTGGATACACGTTTTGTAGTTACATGGAGGAGTTAGAGAAGTTTGACCAGGAGCTATTTATTTCGCTCAACAGCCAGCACAACCCTTTCTGGGATGCCATCATGATATTTGTATCGAACAAGTATGTCTGGATTCCTTTTTACGTCCTGCTGGTCGCTTACATTATTTACCGGTACCGCAAACAGAGCATCCCGATGCTGGCCTTATGCGTGGTAGCTATTGGCCTGGCCGATTTCATAGCATCAGGTATTCTGAAGCCGTTTTTCGCGCGCCTGCGGCCCTGTTACGAACCGGAGCTGGAGGGGCTGGTGAACATTGTGCAAGGCTGTGGCGGACAGTTTGGGTTTATGTCGTCGCATGCCTCCACAGGTTTTGCCCTGGCCGTTTTCTTCAACCTAATCCTCTCCGACAGGTACTTTATTTTTAAGATCGTGCTGGTAGTGTGGGCTGTGGTAGTGTCGTACAGCCGTGTATACCTGGGCGTACATTACCCCGGCGACATTATTGGCGGTGCTTTGTTAGGTTCTATCCTGGCTTTTGCCTGCTCCGTCGGGTACCGCTACATTTTGTTTTATTACCCGTCGCTGCGCCAGGGGCAGCTTCAGCAGCACTAGTGTTAGCTGCTCCTGAGACTTTAGTCCGTGCAAAGCCTAGGAGCAGCCTTTGTTACTAAATTATTCTAACTAAAACAGCCTTCCAAAGGAAAATCAGGCTTTTAGGGTCAAGGGTTTAAGGTGTTACTGCCCCAGCAGCCTTTTCACGTATTTGCCAATAATATCGAATTCCAGGTTCACGGTGTCGCCTGGTTTTACGTGCTGCAGGTTGGTGTGCTCGTAAGTATAGGGAATAATAGCCACAGAAAAACGGTCGAGCTGCGAGTTCACCACTGTCAGGCTGATGCCGTTTACACAGATGGAGCCTTTCTCTACAGTTACATTGCCGGAAGCGGTGTCGTAGCGGAAGGTGAAAAGCCAGCTGCCATTTTCGTCGGTAACCGATTCGCACACGCCGGTCTGGTCTACATGCCCCTGCACCACATGCCCATCGAAGCGGCCATTTGCCTGCATGCAACGCTCCAGGTTCACGATGTCACCTTCCTGGAGCGAGTTCAGGTTTGTCTTTTTCAGTGTCTCATCGATGGCGGTAACTGTGTAATTGTGGTCTGTTATACCTACAACCGTCATGCAAATGCCGTTGTGGGCTACGCTCTGGTCTATCTGCAGCTCGGCGGTAAAGGGGCAGGAAATGGTAAAGTGCTTGTTTGTGTTTTCGGCACGAATGGCTTCTACTTTTCCTGTTGCTTCAATTATTCCTGTAAACATAATGTGTCTTTTTTGAATGACTAAAAGTAAGAAATTGAGGCGAATAAAAGGCTTCTTCGGGTTAAGCAGCAGCAACTGATTTACAATTAGTTTATTTTTATTCAAGATGGTTCTTTATTTTCGCAGAAATCGGGTAGTGGCATTGCGGTACTATAAACCCTACCAGCTATTGTTTTAACAGAAGCTTAAACCTACCCAGAATACGTATAAGTAACGGAACACAAGTAGTGTATTGTACAGGCAAGTATTTAAATAATAGGTGTTTGCGTTTATGTTAATGGCGGCGGTTTAGACCTAGACGAACTTTTGACAAACAACCTTGAAGTGGGTAAATGAACTAGTGCTTCGCCAAATTAAAAATTAGAAATTTAAAATTATGATGGCGCGAGCGTCCTCGCTCGTGACGATTATTCCGGGGCCTCTGGCCGCATTGAACATGCAACGCAGAGACCTCGATTTTCTAAGAACTAACTTGGAGGAGCACTAGTACAGAGGTAAGCTAAATCAGCAAAATAAAGAAAACTGCTGATTTAGCTTAATGAACCCAATTTTTAATTTGGCAGACCACAAGCAGGAGAACATAAGGAAAGATGGAAGTAGATTTATACAGACACAAAGGCATGCGCCGGGCACTTGTAAAGGTGCTGCGGGCAAAAGGAATCAGGAGCGAGCAGGTGCTGGCTGCCATAGAGGCTGTTCCGCGGCATTTCTTTTTCGAAAAAGCTTTTCTGGAGCAAGCCTACGAAGACAAAGCCTTTCCGATCGGCGAAGGACAAACCATTTCGCAACCTTACACAGTAGCGTTCCAGACGGAGCTGCTAAACCTCAGGCCAACCGACAAAGTACTCGAAATAGGTACCGGCTCCGGCTACCAGTGCTGGGTGCTGCTGCAGCTTACGCCCCATGTTTATACCATCGAGTTTAACCGTGTGCTCTACGAAAAAGCCCGCAGGTTTTTCAGAATGTACCAACTAAACCCGCACACGTTCCATGGCGATGGTTCTGAAGGGCTGCCACGCCACGCTCCGTATGACAAAATAATTGTAACGGCAGGTGCACCCGGTGTTCCCAGAAGCCTGGTGCGGCAATTAGCAATTGGTGGCATACTGGTTATTCCGGTAGGCGACGAGAAACTGCAGAAGATGCTCCGCATTACCCGCACCGGCGAAAACGACTTTACAAAAGAAGAATTCTCTGATTTCAAGTTCGTGCCGCTCTTAGGTAAATCTGGCTGGGAAACTACTGATTAATACTACCTGGAAATAAAAAGTAGGTCAATTTTTAAAAAAATGCTTACGTCAGGATGAGGATCTGGTGCTTGTACAGGTACAGGCCCCTTGACTCTAATTAGGTAAAATCTCTTCTGAAGGCTATTTCTATTAGAAAAATTGGTTAACCAAGTCTAACACAACACCTATCTAAAAATCAGCCTGTTTGAATATCTCATTATTCAAGTAAAAACTGATCAACAAAGTAGAAAAGTGTATTCATTCAACTTCTGGATCTACAAAATTCGAAGTGAGAACCAAATTTTCAGCAGCTACAATATCAGCTATGCCAAATGTTATGGCTAGTTTTAAGCCTTGCCATTGCTTCTTTCCCAAGTTAAAAATTTATAGAACTGAAAATCAGGATACTTGCAGGGAGCTGGCTGTTTTAAGAACTACCATTTGTACCTATTATGCTTCAGGAGTCAGAATTCTGGCTACAGGTACTTTTTAAGGTCTGGCAACAGGAGCTTCTAAGGGATATTCTTCAGAATTTAGTTAATAATGGGCACAAGACCCTGTTATTTCATACCCAGTCGTTAATTTAAGTTTTATGGTTTGCGGTTTGAAGACTATATTTGTATAAATACGAAAATAGTATGCGTAAACAGAAAAAAGTTAAAGACTCGTACGTGATCATGACGGAGTTGGTGCTTCCCAACGACACCAACACCCTGAATAACCTGATGGGCGGCCGCATGATGCATTGGATGGATATTGTGTCAGCTATCTCCGCTCAAAAATTCTCTAACAGGATTGTGGTAACAGCATCGGTAGATAATGTTTCTTTTTCCGAAACAATTCGGTTAGGAAACGTTGTGACACTGGAGGCAAAGGTAACACGTGCCTTTAACTCATCTATGGAAGTTCATATCGAGGTTTACGCAGAAGACATTCCGAGTGGCAAAAAGTTTCTGTCGAACCAGGCGTTCTTCACGTTTGTGGCTGTAGACCAACTAGGTAACCCTATTGATGTGCCGGAGGCTATTCCGGAGTCGGAAGAGGAACTGAAGCATTTTGATGGAGCTCTCCGTCGCCGACAGTTGCGCCTTGTGCTTGCCGGCCGTATGAAACCTAGCGATGCCGTTGAATTAAAATCAATTTTCGATATTAAAGAAGATTAAGTTTATGGCACTTGCCGCAGAAGATATAAATTCGGTTTTTCTGAAGCATTTCTTCTCCGAAACCATGTATGTGGTGCCGGGGGAGCAACTGTTTCGGCAAACTGAAGAACCTGCTGCAGAGCCTGTGCCACCCGTTGTTCTTACAACTGCTTCCCCTAGTAGCACAACCTCTACCCCTGCAGTAGTTTCTGCCCCTTCAGAAAAAGCCGCTGCCCCTAAAAAGTTCGATGTAATTGGAGAAAACCGTAAAGGTGTGGCTGTATTGGTTACCTTGCCAGATGCTACTTTTCAGACTTTACCGCAATTGGGCTTTTTGAACAAGATACTGGCTGCCATTGGCCTAGGCCCTCATGATGTGGCCTTTGTAAACAACATTTCAGGTACCACCGCTCTTTTCGAGGATCTGACACAGGTACTAGATGTAAATCACATCATCAGTTTTGCCAGTCGCCTCGACACTGCCTTGCCTCACGCCAAGTTTACGCTTTATAACCCGGTGGTCGTAGATCAGGTGCCGATAATTTTCTCGCAGTCGCTGGCAGTGCTCGACAAAGATCCTGAACAAAAAAAACTCCTCTGGAACGCGCTTCGGCAGGTATTCCTTTAATCCTTTTCCTCTTATTCTACCCTTGGCATAAATTTGCTTATTTTTTCTCCGGAGGCCATTTTCATTAGAATAATTCGTTCTTGCTGTAGCTTTTTAGAGGGTTTAGGAAGATAATTAGGGTTTGGTGTGAAATCTGTTCCGTCAGCTTCTGTTATGTGCTGATGCCTTTCGCCTATGAAACTATTGCAGTATGGTAGAGTGACTAGAACTGAATCAGAAATGTTGAATAAGAATTATTACTAAATGGTACAAATAGCCATTTGGTCTCTATAACCTAATCATAAAAAAAGCCCTTACCTGATTGGCAAGGGCTCCTTAATAGGTTCTCTTTCTTCTAATTTAAAAGACTAGCTAATTTCGCTTCCAGTTCCGCGCCTCTCAGGCCTTTGGCAATAATCTTTCCTTCTTTATCAATCAAGATGGTTTGCGGAATAGAGTTTACTTTGTATAATTGAGCAGCACTACTCTCCCAACCTTTCAGGTCGGAAACATGTGGCCAGGTAAGTTTATCTTTTTCGATGGCAGCTAACCATTTGTCGCGCGACTGGTCGAGCGATACACCGAAAATCTCGAAGCCTTTATCTTTGTAGGCATTGTACATGCGCACCACGTTCGGGTTTTCCTGGCGGCAAGGGCCGCACCACGATGCCCAGAAATCGATCAGCACATATTTTCCTCTTAAAGTCGACAGTGCTAAAGAACCACCTTCTGGCGTAGGTAAGGCAAAATCGGGCGCCATTGCACCAACTGCAGTACTACGGAGCCCTTCCAGCTGCTTGTTGAGCATGGCAGTGTATTTAGAATCAGGCAGTTGCTGCGAGTACAGGGTTACCATACTGTCGGCAAAGGCAAATTCCTCGATTGGGTTCACGAAGCTGAGAATACCGAAAACGGAGGCCAGCGATCCCGGATTCTGAGCTATAAAATCGCGAAGTTTTTTGCGGTAGCCCAGGTATTCTTCGCGCACTGCCGTTACGGCAGCTTCATCGCCTGCTGCCATGGCATCGTTAAAGCGCGGTGATAGCGCTTCCTCTTTCTGCTTCAGTTCCTCATTCAACTGGAACCACTGCTGCAACAGCTTCGAATCTTCAGATCCATCTACTTTCGCTGTGGTCGCCATGTTGGTAGCGTCTGCTTCAACCTCAATGTCTTTGTTCTCCAGCACCAGCATCAGGCCGTTCTGCTGATCCATTCCTACTCTGTAAAAAGTCGGTTCCGAAACGGAGCCTTCGAACCGGAAAGTACCATCCTGAGCAATGGCAGATGTATCGCGGGCAACGAACTGCGTTTCGCCAAGCTCGAACAGGTACACATTTCCTTCGGTGGCATTCTGCAGTTTACCTTTTATAACGTAGGCGTTGCCACCGTTGGATGCAGGCTTATTTCCCTGGCAGGCGCCAAACAAGGCAACTGCCGAAGCAAACACTAAAAGTTTTCTGATTCTCATTCTTTCTTAGTTAAGCATTTAAGCCGTCACGCAGCAATTTGTTTGCCACTTTCGGATCGGCTTTACCTTTGGTTTTTTTCATGATCTCCCCCATGAACATGCCCACCAACGATTGTTTTCCGGCTTTGTACTCCGCTACTTTCTTAGGGTTTTCGGCCAGCACCTCTGCCACCACTTGTTGGAGCGAACTGCTATCCGATTCCTGCAGCAGATTCTGTTCTTCCGCCACCTGGTGCGGTGTTTTACCTGGGTTCTCAAGCAGGTAAGGGTAAATCTTCTTAGAAGCAACCGAATGGCTCACTTTGTTACTGTCTATGAGGGCAATAAGGTCGGCAATAGTTTGCGGCTGCAACGGGAAATCGTTCATGTGCAGCTGCAGCTCGTTCAGGTAAGATTTTACCGGACCCATTACCCAGTTAGAAGCAGCTTTATAATTAGCAGTATGTTTGCACAGTTCCTCAAAGTAAAGCGCTACCTCTTTAGTGTCTGTTAGCACGCTGGCATCGTACTCGGGCAGGCCAAATTCATTTACGAAACGGTTATACAGCACCTGTGGCAGACTTGGCATTGTCTCCTTTATCCGGTTCAGCCATTCCTTCTCGATGATGAGCGGTGGCAGGTCCGGCTCCGGGAAGTAACGGTAGTCGTTCATGGTTTCTTTTGTACGCTGGCTGGAGGTAGTGCCGGTATTCGCATCAAAGCCGCGGGTTTCACCTACTACGGTTCCGCCAGCTTCTATTATCTCTATCTGGCGCTCCACCTCGTGCTCAATGGCACGTTGCACGTTCCGGAAGGAGTTCATATTCTTCACTTCCACCTTCATCCCGAACTTGTCAGCGCCTTTCAGCATCACCGATACGTTGGCATCGCAACGGAAGGAGCCTTCTTCCATGTTCCCGTCGCATATTTCGAGGTAACGTACCAGCCGACGCACCTCCTGCAGGTAATTGTAAGCCTCTGTAGAATCGCGCATGTCCGGTTCCGACACAATTTCGATGAGCGGCACACCGGCACGGTTATAATCCACCAGCGTTTCGACTTCGCCAGGTAAGTGCATCGATTTACCGGCATCTTCTTCCATGTGAATACGGGTAATACCAATGCGACTGTCGTTGCCTTCTGCATTCTTTACAACCAGGTGCCCACCTGTACAAATCGGAGTTTTATCCTGTGTCAGCTGGTAGCCTTTTGGGAGA
This sequence comes from Pontibacter qinzhouensis, assembly GCF_008017455.1. GTDB lineage: Bacteria > Bacteroidota > Bacteroidia > Cytophagales > Hymenobacteraceae > Pontibacter > Pontibacter qinzhouensis. Next base: position 10,379 of record NZ_VRTY01000027.1, read on the forward strand.
TCCGGGTAAAAATAGTTTTTGCGGGCGTACACATTATAGCGTGTAATTTCGCAGTTCGTGGCAAGGCCCATTTTAACGGCCATTTCTACTACCCTTTTGTTGATGCGGGGCAGTGTGCCCGGGTGCGCCAGGGTAATAACACTCAGGTTGGTGTTTGGCATCATACCAAACTCTGCCGAGTCGGAAGAATAGGCTTTACTCTCCGTCAGCAACTGTGCGTGAACTTCTAAACCGATTACTACTTGGTACTTTTCTCTTATGGTTGCATCCATCTGTTTAAGGTACAGATTAGTTGTTTAATGATTTCTTCAGTAATTCTAAGGCTTTGGCAGGTATGGCTTGTAAGCCGGAAGCGTCTTTACCGCCTGCTGTGGCATAAAACGGCTGGCCACCTCCGCCACCTTTAATCTCTTTTGCCAACTCACGCACTAACTGGCTGGCGTTAAGATTTTTATCGGCCACTAGGTTATCTGATAGCATAACGGCAATCTGTGGTTTTCCGTCTATTTCAGCGGCCAGCACCAGCACCAGATTATCTACCACCTGCCGCAGGTCGAATGCTAGCTTCTTCAGGTAATCTGCGTTGCTTACCTCTACCTGCTCGGCCACAAAGTTAACCCCGGCAAGTTCTTGTGTCTGGCTTGCCAATGTATCTTTCAGGCTGCTGAGTTGCTTCAGCTCGAACTGCTCCAGTTGCTTTTGCAGGGCTTTGTTCTCTTCCTGCAACTTCAGCACTGCTCCCGACACGTTGCTTTGGGTACTTAGCACCTCGCGTACTGCCTGCAGCTCGTTTACCTGCTGCTGCACAAATTCTTCGGCAGCAGTGGCTGTAACGGCTTCGATGCGGCGCACACCTGCCGCTACAGAACTTTCAGAAACAATTTTGAAGTAACCTATATGGCCAGTGTTCAACACATGAATACCACCGCAAAGCTCAACAGAATGTTCTCTGTCGAAGGCGATGACACGCACGAACTCGCCGTATTTTTCACCAAACAAGGCCATGGCACCCATATTCCTTGCTGCTGCAATGGGCACATTACGTTGCTCTTCCAACGGAATGCTCTGGCGTACGCGTTCGTTCACAATCTGCTCAATTTCACGCAGCTGTGCCTCTTCCACCTTGGCGAAATGCGAAAAGTCGAAACGCAGCACTTTATCGTTTACAAGCGAGCCTCGCTGCTGCACATGGTCGCCCAAAACTTTTCTTAAAGCAGCATGCAGTAAGTGTGTCGCGGAGTGGTTTTTACGGATCAGATTCCGGCGTTCTGCATTCACTTCGCTTCTGAAAGCGGCATCTACTTGCTGCGGCAGTTTAGCGGTGATGTGCAGGATCAGGTCGTTTTCTTTTTTGGTATCCAGCACCTCCACCTGTTCTGTATCTGAAATAAGATAACCGGTATCGCCTACCTGGCCACCACTCTCAGCATAGAAAGGGGTTTTATCTAAAACAAGATGATACTCTGTTTTACTTTTTGTCTTTACCTGTCGGTATCTAATAATTTGGGCGTCAGCTGATTCGCAATCGTATCCAATAAACTCGGTGCTTACGTCAGGCTGCAAAATAACCCAATCGGTTTGCTCGGAGGCGGAGGCATTGCGGGAGCGGTTTTTCTGCTGCTCCATTTCAACTTCAAAACCGGCCTCGTCTACTTTCAAGCCTTTTTCACGGGCAATCAGGGCAGTCAGGTCCAGCGGAAAGCCAAAGGTATCGTACAGTTCAAAGGCAGTTTTGCCATCTATAGTGCTGTTGCTGTTCCTGAATTTATCTTCCAGGCCATCCAGTCTTTTCAGGCCGTTCTCAAGCGTGCGCAGGAAAGCGTTTTCCTCTTCCTCGATCACGCGCTGCACGAAGCTCAACTGCTGCTTCAGCTCTGGGAACACATGCGCCAGTTGCTCAGCCAGCACTTCTGTAAGGCGAAACAGGAAAGGCTTTTTAAAGTTCAGGAAGGTGAAACCGTAACGCACCGCCCGGCGCAGAATACGCCGGATAACGTAACCGGCCTTGTTGTTAGAAGGCAACTGCCCGTCAGCAATGGCAAAGGCAATAGCCCGGATGTGGTCAGAGATTACGCGTATGGCAATGTCGGTTTTCTCTTCAGCACCATAAGTTACACCTGCCTCTTTTGCTACAAACTGGATGAGCGGCTGAAAAACATCGGTATCGTAATTAGAGCGCTTGCCCTGTATGGCCATGCACAAACGCTCGAAGCCCATGCCGGTATCTACGTGTTGTGCAGGCAGTTTCACCAGCGAGCCATCGGCCAGTCGGTTAAACTCCATGAACACGTTGTTCCAGATTTCCACCACCTGCGGATGATCGTTATTCACTAAATCACGGCCAGGTACCTGTGCTATTTCTTCTTCGGTGCGCAGGTCTATGTGTATTTCGGAGCAGGGACCGCAGGGGCCGGTATCGCCCATCTCCCAGAAGTTGTCTTTTTTAGAACCAAACAAGATACGGTCTTCGGAGATCATGGATTTCCAGATAGCGTAAGCTTCTTCGTCTTTGCCCAGGTTTTCTTTTTCGTCGCCTTCAAAAACAGAAACGTAGAGCCTGTCTTTGGGCAGCTGGTACACCTCCGTTAGTAGCTCCCAGGCCCACTCGAGTGCCTCTTTCTTAAAGTAATCGCCAAACGACCAGTTGCCCAGCATCTCGAACATGGTGTGGTGGTAGGTGTCGTAGCCTACTTCCTCCAGGTCATTGTGCTTACCGCTTACCCGCAGGCACTTCTGCGTGTCGGCTGCGCGCTTGTAGGGCGCTGGTTTGTTGCCCAGAAAGTAATCTTTAAACTGGTTCATGCCCGCGTTGGTAAACATCAACGTAGGGTCGTCTTTTACCACAATCGGGGCCGACGGCACCACCTGGTGCTGTTTGGAAACAAAGAAATCCAGGAACTTTTGTCTTATCTCAGCTGAGTTCATGTATGAGTATTAAGCCTTTAGCTACTAAATGCTATACTTGTTGTTTAAGAAAATAAATTATCTGATTTTTGCCTTACAGAAATCCTTTTTCAGGCGGACCGCTGCGGCTTAACTTACTGGCAAAAGTAATGGTTTTTACCTGTAATCTTAGCATCAGGCCGAAAATAGTGATTTTCTGTTTTTTGAAAAGAACCCGGAATATGCCTTATAAAGAAAGAGAAATAGAGAAACAGTATTACACGATAGGTGAAGTAGCCGCCATGTTCGATGTAGCCCCCTCGCTCATCCGGTTTTGGGAGACCGAGTTCGACCAGCTTAAACCAAAGAAGAGCAAAAAAGGCAACCGCCAGTTTACGCCCAAAGACATTGAAGAACTTAGAACGGTGTACCACCTGGTAAAAGAGCGCGGTTATACCATTCAGGGGGCGAAAGAAGTGCTGAAAAATAAGTCGGTTCAGACAAAAGATAAGATTGAGATCATCCAGTCGTTGGAAAAAGTACGTAGTTTTCTGGTAGGCTTAAAAGAACAGCTCAACTCGAAACCAACAGAATAAGTTGCCTATGGCTGATGCGCATCTGTATGAAGTAGCCCTGACGTTGCTCCCCGGCATTGGCGGACAGCTTACGCGCCTGCTCGTAAGTTATTGTGGTTCGCCCAAGGCAGTTTTGGAGGCCCCGCCCGGCAAACTGCAGAAAATTCCGGGTATTGGTCCTAAGTCGTTGCGTGCAGTGACAGACGGTGCCCGGCAGGCCCTGCTGGAAGCTGAAAAGATTATCAGGCAGGCGGAGGAACTGCAGGTGAAACTGCTCTTTTACACGTCAGAAGATTATCCCGACCGCTTAAAGCAGGTAGCCGATGCGCCGACCTTACTTTATTTTAAGGGCAAAGCCGACCTGAACCAGCAGCACATCGTGAGCATGGTAGGCACACGCAAACCGACCGCCTATGGTCAGGCAGTTACAGAGCGCATTGTGGAAGAGCTAAAGCAGCACCATGTGATGGTTGTAAGCGGGCTGGCCTACGGTATCGATATTGTTTCGCACCGGGCAGCGCTGCAGCACGGTTTACCCACTGTTGGCGTTATTGCCTCCGGGCAAGATATTATATACCCTTCGGCGCACAGCCGCTACGCCGATAAGATGATGGAGCGGGGCGGTATTCTGACAGAGAGCCCTTTCGGAACCAAGCCCGATGCACACCGTTTCCCAGCCCGCAACAGGATTATTGCCGGCATGTCTGACTGTACCATTGTAGTAGAGGCAGCCATGAAAAGTGGCACCCTAATTACCGCCGACATCGCCCATAGCTACGATAGAGAAGTAATGGCGGTGCCGGGCAACATTACGTCGTCTGTTTCGGAAGGCACAAATTATCTTCTGAAAACAAACAAAGCAGCGGTTTATACCTCGGTGCAGGACCTGGTAGAACTCCTGAATTGGGACCTGGCCCACAAACAGAGTCAGAAGCAGCAAAATCTGACTTTGTTTAACCAGGATGAATTTTCAGCAGACGAACTGAAGATTCTGAAGGTGCTGCAGCAAAGCCAGGAAGAGCAAATGGATAATTTAAGCTGGAAGGCGCAGGTGCCTGTAAGTCAGTTGGCTTCGTTGCTGCTGAGCCTCGAATTTAAAGGTGTAGTGAAAGCTCTCCCTGGCAAAAGGTTTTCGCTGCTGGCCTAGCATCATCAAAAATAAAGTGCCTCTGGTGGCTATCTTGTCTTACCTGCTGCCGTAGTAAGAGATATAGAGGTATTTTAGACTGATATTCAACACCCTTGACCATTTGATGCCAAATTAGCTTCTGGAGGTCATTTTTATTTAAATAATTGGTTAGAAGCAACATTAAGTTTCTGCTACCAGTGCCCCTGCAGAAATTGTTGTTTCCGGTTTTTTCGCTACATTTCTCGTCTGCCATCCATCACAAAATAAAACTGAAAATTTGTACCTACTATTTAACAACCAACTCATTCCTGAAGATGAAATGCTCTTTTACCGCCACAACAGAGCATTACAATACAATGATGGTTTTTTTGAAACCATTATGGTTATACAAGGGGCAATCAGGTTTTGGCCCTACCACCAGGATCGTATTCGGGCAGCAGCCGCTGCACTGCACCTCGATTTACCGCCGGAGCTGCTGCACAGCGATTTCCCGGAGCGGCTGCTCCACCTCGCTTCTCAAAATAATGCGTTGCATTTTGCCCGGTTAAAGTTAAAGATCTGGCGCTCCGGTGCAGGCCTTTATACCCCCGAAACAAATAAAGCCGATTGGGTAGCCACCGCCAATCCTGCTTCTGCACCGGCCTCCTCGCCTCTCTCAGTCGGCATCTGCACCCACGTAAGCACCTGTAACAGCCCCTTCTCCTTTTTTAAAGGTCCGAATGCCTTGCTGTATGTAATGGCTGGTATTGAGAAAAAAGAACAGGAAAAAGACGACATGCTTCTGCTCGATGGACAAGGATTTGTAGCAGAACTGATTTCATCTAGTATTTTCTGGAAGAATGGCACCACAGTTTTTACACCGGCTCTGGAAACTGGATGTATAAAAGGTATTATGCGTACCCATGTGCTGCACTGGGCACAGCAGCAAGGTTTACGAGTGGAGGAAGTAAAAAGGGAGCCGGAAGTACTACAGGAGGCAGAGCTTGTTTTTTCAGGTAATGTAACAGGACTAAGACTAATAGATAAAATTAATGATAAGCCACTTGAAACAAACGAACTTTGGCTGCAACAACTAAAGGAAAGCTTAACCTGAAGTTGGTTGAAAAAATGAAGGTAAAGAGGTATGTTCAACAGCTGCCCTTGGCACTTTTTTGTTTGAAATGCTTTGGAAGGCTGTTTCTATTAGAATAATTTGGGAGTACTATTATAAAGAGCTTCTGTAGAGATTAATCACAGCAACATCACCAGCAGTGCCGCACCTTCTTAAAACCACCAGGGAACCTTTGGCCGCTGCTTACGCCTGTTATAATTGCAGGTGTTTTGGTATATTAGCAACCTGTTAACGCCTGTAAGGATACCGCTGTTATGATCTCTTTCTGCTTGTCTGTTATTGCCTTGGTGTTAGGCTATCTTCTTTATTCCAGGTTTCTGGAGAAGATCGTAGGCATTGATCCTGCACGCCAAACGCCGGCACTTACCATGGCAGATGGTGTTGACTATGTGCCGTTGCCGCTATGGAAAATATTTCTGATCCAGTTTCTGAACATCGCCGGCCTTGGCCCTATATTCGGAGCAGTGGCAGGCGCTATGTGGGGACCAGCCGCCTTTCTCTGGATTGTGCTTGGCTCCGTGTTCGCCGGTGGCGTACACGACTATTTTTCGGGCATGCTCAGCCTGAAACATAAGGGCGAAAATATAACTGAGATATCTGGTCGTTACCTCGGGCAACCCATGAAACAGTTTATGCGCGGCTTTACCCTGGTGCTGATGGTGATAGTAGGTGCTGTTTTTATTATGGGCCCTGCCAAAATAATAGACGACATGACCAATGGCTTTGCCGGCATTACGCTTTGGGTCTGGGTTATCTTTATCTACTACATTCTCTCTACCATCCTTCCCATCGATAAACTTATCGGTAAAATTTATCCGTTATTTGGCGTCGCTCTGCTGTTTATGGCAGTGGGTATTATGGTAGTGATGTTTGCCGATGGCTTTGCGATACCGGAGCTGACGCTGACCAACCTCACCAACCAGCATGCCAACCCAGAGAAGTTCCCGCTTTTCCCGATGTTGTTCATTACCATTGCCTGTGGCGCTATCTCGGGTTTCCATGCATCGCAATCGCCTATGATGGCGCGCTGCATGACAAACGAAAAACAAGGCCGAACCATTTTTTACGGAGCCATGGTAACCGAAGGCGTATTGGCCCTGATATGGGCCGCCATAGGCATGAGCTTTTACGGTGGCGTTAGCGACCTGAACGAGGTCATGATGGCACAAAAAGGCAATGCAGCCTTTGTTGTAAACGAGATTTCGCATTCGCTGCTGGGTAAGGTAGGTGGCGTTCTGGCATTGTTGGGTGTGGTTGCCGCGCCTATTACCTCCGGCGATACAGCCTTCCGGAGCGCCAGACTTATAGCCGCCGATTTCCTGAAACTGAAGCAGGGCGCTATAAAAAACAGGTTACTCATTAGTGCTCCGCTTTTTGCTATCGGCTTTGCCATTACGCTTGTAGACTTCGGTGTGGTTTGGCGCTACTTCGCCTGGACAAACCAAACACTGGCCACCCTCGTTCTCTGGACCATTACCGCCTACCTGATTCAGGAAAAGAAAATGTTTTGGGTTACGTTTCTGCCAGCCGTATTTATGACTGCCGTCATAACTTCTTACATATTAGTAGCTTCAGAAGGTTTTGGACTTTCGATAGCCATTGCCAACGGTGTTGGTATAGGCGCGGCTTTATTTATGTTCATCGCTGTGCTGTTACACGTTTACTTTAACAAAGGGAAAAAGACGCTGGAAATGGTGAAGTAAAGCTCCTGAAGTGGAAGAAAAGAAGTTACTCCTATTATTGTTTGTAAAATTGAATTTAAGTGCTTTACAGTTTAATGGCTTAAATTTCACTAAAGGCCGTAATGCACTTCAAAGTTTAAAATAAAACAGGTTTGAAAATTGTACAGTTATGCATAAGCGAGAGCTTAGGAGGTTTAGAGCAGGTTTTTGAAAAATACACCCGTTTATTCCATCAGCAGTCAAAACATGAGTCGCTGGGGGTGGTGTTGCAGCATAGCGCTTTGCACCAACGTTTACAGCAGGATGGCGTTCCGTTTTATACCTTGCCTTCCCATTCTGCTCTTGAAGTTCTGCCAAATGCCCTCCGGCTGGCGCGCCTCCTGGAGGAATGCGAAGCAGACATTCTGCACATGCATCTTAAAAAGGACCTTACAACCGCCGTGCTTGCGAAGATGTTTTGCCGGAGGAAACTGAAGCTTCTTTATACGCGCCACATGCACATTGCCAATTCGAAAAAAGATCCCTGGCACCGCTTCTTCTATCAGAAAATTGATTTATACATCACTATAACGGAGCAAATGCGGCAGGAAGCGTTACGCTTTATTCCTTTGCCTGCCAATGCTATTAAACGACTTTATACCGGGGTAAAGGCACCGGAGCAGTTTCATCAAGATCTTTGCAGAGAGTTTTTTCAGCATGAACCTTCCGGAGAAAAGTTCAGAGTAGGGATATTTGCCCGTATAGATCCGCATAAAGGACAGCATTTGGTACTACAGGCTGCAGCTAAGTTAAAGAAGAAGTACCCACAACTGCATTATTATATGGTTGGCTTAGCAACCGATGAAAGCTACCACCAGTCGCTGCATAAAATAACAGAGCAGGAAGGTTTAACCGATGTAGTACATTTCCCTGGTTTCCATAAATACCCTACTGCTATTATGCCCTGTTTCGATGTGGTGTTGCTGGCGAGCGCTCACGAGACTTTTGGACTTGTGTTGCCGGAAGCAATGCGGGCAGGTGTTGCCGTTATAGGGGCCGATGCAGGAGGCGTGCAGGAAATTATCGACCATAACGATACCGGCTTGCTTTTCAGGCCCGGCGATGCCGACGATATGGCTGAGAAAATAGAGACTGTTTACCTACAGCAGGACCTGCGGCAAAAGCTGGCCAAACAAGGAAAAGAAAAAGCGGATCGGCTTTTTAGCGAAGAAGCGCATTTTGCGGAACTTGAAGAACTTTATCATCAGGTGGTGTCGTAGCAGGAACAGCGGCAGAGTTACTTTTTGTTTCCTGCTCAGTTTGGCGCTATCAGTTATTCAGCCACTGCAGCTACGCGGTACACATCAAAACTGGCGACTGTTTCCTTTGAAAAAGTCCAGGGATTTTTTTGTTCGTAGGAAGTATACAGGCTGGCATGGGGAGCATTTGAGAAAAAGGTAAGGGCGTGGCTGTTGACTGTGATGGTTCTCTGCTTAACCAGCCTGATTTGTTCTGCCACATCTTGTTGTGCAATATGCTGAGGTATAACCATGTAATCCCCTACTTTGGGCTCCGATTCTTTTTCGTTATAGGGTATCATGCCAGCCTTTCGGCTATACCACTGCCACCCCCAGTTGCCTACTGTAAACACACGAACCTGCCGGGGCAGGCTTTCTTTTATGGCGAAAGCTTGTTTGCGAAAGGCATCTGCAAATACCCAATCGGATATTCCCAGCAGCATGCTCACGGTAAATGCACAAAGCAAGGCAAGCTTTTTAGTTAAGTCGGGTAAATAATATAAGGCCTTACCAGATAGCAGCAGAATGGGTGGCAGGCAAAGCAGCACGTGGCGCGTTGCCATAAAAGGAGCAAATAAAATCAGAAATCCTGCCATGCCAAGCAGCCATAATAGCATAATAGTTGTATCAGAGGCTAGCTTGAAGTTCTGAAGGTAGCACCGGAAGGTTTCTTTGCACACGATAATAATGCCTATAATACCATTAGCAACAGCTACTAGAAGGAGCAGCCAGTTTGCCAGCTTTACCGGTAAAAGACCGAAGTAAGTGGCTAATGCAAGCAGGAAGAACCCGGCAATAGCAACAACAGTAAGGAAGTTAGGATTAAGTTTTGGTGTATTTGTAAGGAATGGCACCAGTACAACAAAATATGGAACCAGGGCACCTAAACAAATGGTAAACAACGCAGCCATCCGCAGTATTAAATAGAAACTAAGGGTATTTGCAGGTCTGTTTAAAATATGAACAGCACCAAACTCTGCTACATTTATTACTGACCAGCCCACCAGCACTCCTATCGGAATCAGTACCGGCAGGAGCATCGCATACTGCCTCCGGAGCAGTGGCACCACCAGTAGCAAAACCAACAATGGGAGTGTCGTGTATTTTATCAGGAGCGCGATACTCAGAAACACCCCGGCCAGGCTATAACTCACCCAATGCGGCCGTTGCTCTGAAGTGAGCAGCATGTACATACACAGCAACTGCAAACTTAGCAATGGTATGTCTACCATCAGGTTCTGGTTTACCAGAAAAGCAGGATTCAATACAAAAAAGCAGGTTAACAACAGAGCCTGCTTCTCATGTAGTACTACTGCTATTCTATAGAAAAAGAAAATACAGAGGAAGGTGAAGATTGATTGGAAAAGGTGCAATGGAACCTCTGAGTAACCGAATAGCTCACCTACACACGCAACTGCATAAAAATACAATGGCGGCTGGTTAAACTGCGACATCTGCTCCGACGCACCTCCCCAATTGATGTAGCCCGACATGGGTTGTAAGGGATGTTGTGCTATCCATTGAGCTGCCTCCAGATGAAAGGTGTCATCTATATGAAAGGCCTTGTTGAGATTGAGTCCGGTAGCCAGTAGCCACAGCAGGCACAAAACTGCACGGTCAGATACGGCACCTGCACCCAGGGAATTAGAACTCATGGACAAGAGCAATGGATAATTAAAATTAGCAGCATCTTGAACAGAACCTGCTTTAGTCTCAGTTTAAAAAGGGTTCATATAGGTTAGCTACACTGCCACCGGGGCTTTTATGGCGGGGTAAGGGTCATAATTCTCCAGTTTGAAATCATGGTAAGTGAAGCCGAAAATATCTGTTACTTCTGGATTCAGCTTAATAATTGGTAAGGCGTGTGGTTCGCGGGTTAGTTGCAGTTTGGCCTGCTCCAGGTGGTTGAGGTACAGGTGTGTATCGCCTCCGGTCCAGATAAACTCACCGGGCTCCAGACCTGTTACCTGCGCCATCATCAGCACCAGCAACGCATACGAGGCGATGTTGAAAGGCACACCCAGAAAAACATCGGCAGAACGCTGATACAACTGGCACGAAAGTTTGCCATTAGCCACATAAAACTGGTAAAAGGCGTGGCAAGGCGGTAGCTTCATGTTTTCAATTTCGGCAACATTCCAGGCGCTCACTATTATGCGGCGCGAGTCGGGGTTGTGCTTTAGCTGATGCACCACCTGAGATATCTGATCTATGTGTCTGCCATCGGGGGTTGGCCAGCTTCGCCATTGCGACCCATACACCGGTCCCAAGTCACCGTTTTCATCAGCCCATTCATCCCAGATGGTGACGTTATTTTCCTTCAGGTACTGTATGTTAGTATCGCCTTTCAGAAACCACAGCAGCTCGTGCACAATAGAGCGGAGATGCGCTTTTTTGGTGGTGACGAGTGGAAATCCTTCAGCCAGATCGAAGCGCATCTGGTACCCGAATACACTTAAAGTTCCGGTTCCGGTTCTGTCTTCTTTCTTCACACCTTTATCAAGGATGTGCTGCATCAGGTCCAAATACTGTTTCATGGGTCGGGTGGTTGCTTCGTTTGTTTACGGGATTAAAGATAAGGCTTCTTGAGGAATGAGGAAGCATAGGTACTCTAAATTTATAATTATTAGAAGTAAGGCGCTGTCACCCTTGGCACTTAAAGTTCCAAAATTCTTCTGAAGGCCAAAATCATTAGAAAAATTCAAGGTAATAATTAAAAAATTTTGAAGCTGTCAACCTGCCTGCACGCTCGGTTTAATCTGCCACTTTACCTTGACCTCCAGAGGCGAAGATCCATGTTCTTCCGTTTCTACCTTCAGGATTTCAATCTGCTCAAAGTTGATATCTAGGCCCAGCCCCGTGGTTGCCTCGGCGTAAAGGGTGGGCAGAATACTGATGTCCCTGGCTTTGGTGTTTTCAAACTTGTCAGGGTAATCTTCCAGCAAAATAATGGTGGTATATAACTTGCTCATCGTCGTTAAGCTTGGTCCTACTTGTTTAACTGAAGATGAGCCTGTGCAGTTTTAGGTTTTGCGAAAATAACCGCTGTAGGACTTAAAAATTAGAAGCTGGTCACTCGAATTTTTCTAATGTTTTTGCCCTTCAGAAGTTTTTTTAGCTGTTTCGATTCAAGGGTGGAGGATTGAATGATCCCTAAAGGAGCAATTAGAAGCGGGCGATAAAGCGCAAATTTACCCTTCTGCCTGGCAAATAATTGGGTACAGCGTACGTCAGGTTGTTTACATCGCTCACATAGCTATACGACACTCTGTTGCGGGCATCGATCAGGTTCAGGAATTCAAGCCCGATCCATAAACTCTCCAACGACACCTGATTTCTGGCCGTTAGTTCATCGCCCAGCATAATCAGTTTAGAAAAGCCGATATCTACCCTCTTGTAGGATCTCCCTTTGAAAAAGTTTCGGTAAGCAAGGTCACGCGGCGGGCCAAACGGAAGGCCACTGGCATAGAGCAGGTTCAGGTTCATCCGGATGGTAGGATTATCCGGCAAATGGTCCTGGAAAAAAACGCCGATGTTTACCAGCTGGTTTGTTGGTCGGGGTATATAACCTCGAGGAGTTTTACCAGTTATATTTCCGGCATTATCGAACACGAAAGTAGAGTCGCCCTGCAGGTTTTCTTTCGTGGTCATCAGCCCCAGACTCAGCCAAGACTCCGCCCCTTTTATAAACTCCCCGTTTACCCGCACATCGAAACCGGCAGCATAGGCCTTTGCATTGTTCTCGGCCAGGTAGCGCAGGCGAACATTGTCCAGGTCGTACGGAATTACGTTTGTCAGGTACTTGTAATAAACTTCGGAGGTCAGTTTAAAGTCGCGCCCCCAGGCCTTAAAAAGGTAATCGCTGCCGGCAATGGCATGTATTGATCGTTGTGCCTTCAGCTCCAGGTTCAGTTCGCCTTCGTAATTTCGGAGTTCCCGGTAAAAAGGTGGCTGGTAATACAAGCCCACTGCTCCTTTAAACGACAGGTTAGGGTTTCGGCGCGTTATAAAGGAGTACTGCACTCTTGGTGTTATAGTCAGCTCCCGGTTAAGCTCCCAGTAGGAAGCCCTGATGCCATAGGTGAGCGTTTTAAGCGAATCGATTTGGTAGGTGTGCTGCAGGTAGGCATTGTAACGGAGCGTATTCAGGTTCAGGCTGGTGTTGAGGTAGTAGGCCGGCGACACAAAATCGGCTGAGTCTGTAAAACCATACTCGGAGAGTTTATCATCTATCCGCTCCTGCCCCACTTTTACGCCTGCCACCACATTGCTCCTCCTGCCCAACTGCCATTTATTCCGGCTCTCAAAAGTTAAAACCTGCGCCAGAAGCGTGTTTCTGGCATGATCGAACTGGCTGCCAACACCGCGTTGCTGCAGGCACTCGCCATAGTTGGCACCACGGTTCGTATTTACATCGCAAAGCCTGTAGCCCGCCTCAATATCGCGAAACTCCCGCTCCTGCGAATAAACTCCCGAAACAATAAACTCCGACAAAAAGGAGGTGGTAAAGGCATGCGCCAGGTTTAAACCGATCTGGTAAGTCTGGTAATCCATTAATTCACGGCCATCGTAGCCTACAAACAGCCGGAGAGGTGCCTGCCTGGTGCCAAAGGTTGTCTCACGTGATTCTGGCTCGATGGTAAAGTTGTTCTGGGCGTAACTGGCCAACACACCTAAGGTGGTACGCTCGCGCTGCTGCCCCTCTTTTGTAAGGTCTATATGCACATAGGCCTGAGCATCGGAGAAAGTAGGTTGGTACTGCCCTTCTACCTGCAGCCCGCTAAGTATATAGCGGCCATCTTTGTGGCGCAGCCCCAGCAGGTACGACACTTTTTTGTTTTTGGAAGCCGACTCCAGGTGCAGGGCACCACCTGTTAAACTACCCGTTACAGAACCCGCGAAGGCTGTAGGGCGTTTGTATTCGATGTTCAGAACAGAAGAGAGTTTATCGCCAAATTTGGGTTGCCAGCCGCCGGAGGAGAACTCCAGGGAGCCAGCCAGGTCGGGGTTCACAAAGCTTAGTCCTTCCTGCTGGGCGTTTGTCACCAAAAAGGGCCGGTAAATTTCTATTCCGTTAACGTAAATCAGGTTTTCGTCGTAATTACCACCCCTTACAGAATACGTAGACGATAGCTCGTTACTACTGGTAACCCCCGGCAGCGTGAGCAGTATCTGGTTAAAATCTCCGAAGGCAGAGGGTAGTTCTTTTATCAGCTTAGGGTCAAGCTTTGTCATACTAACCTCTTCGCGGGAATTGGCATCCCGCCTGCCCTGTACATCTACTCCTTTTAACTGCCTGTTATCCAACTCCAGCGCCATATTTAAGGTCCGCCGTTCGCCTGGTAATAGCTGTATTGCCTGCTCCCGTTCTTTATAGCCCAAAAACCTGATAACAATGGTTACCTCCTGACCAGTTGGCACCTGCAGGCTATAATATCCCTTGGCGTCTGTTTGCCTGGCAATAGAGGTGCCTTTCAGGCCAACTGTCGCGAATTCAAGCGGTTGGTTATCAGGACCTGTAATGGTGCCAGATACTAAAGCTTGTTGAGCTGCAACACCCAACGGAAACAGTAGCACGAACCATACCGCCAGAAATCGAAGCATCAACCTTTATGTATAAGAACTAGTGAACAATTACATGCTTAAGGTCGGCAATCGTCTGAAGCGGGTCGCTGGCCGTAAACACGAAACTTCCTGCCACCAGCACATCGGCTCCGGCTGCCAGGAGCTTTGGTGCGTTCTGCTGGTTTACTCCTCCATCTATTTCTATGAGCGCCTTAGAACCTCTGGCAACAATAAGCTCTTTCAACTGCTCCACACGGCGGTAGGTATTCTCAATAAACTTTTGTCCTCCAAAACCAGGGTTGACCGACATGATGATGACTACATCCAGATCAGCGATGCTATCTTCCAGAAGCTGAACAGCAGTGTGCGGATTTAAGGCTACTCCTGCTTTGGCTCCTGTTTGTTTTATTTGCTGAATGGTACGGTGTAAATGCCTGCAGGCTTCGTAATGAACTGTTATGTTTTCGGCACCGGCTGCCCTGAACTGCTCTATGTAGTGCTCCGGCTGCTCTATCATCAGGTGCACATCTAAAGGCTTTTTAGCGTGCCGCTGAATAGCTTCCAACACCGGAAAGCCAAAAGAGATATTAGGAACGAAGCGTCCATCCATAATATCGATATGCAGCCAGTCTGCCTGGCTTTTATTAAGCATTTCTACTTCTGCCTGTAAGTTGCCAAAATCGGAGGCAAGTACTGAGGGAGCTATAAGTGGGTTCATGAAGCAAAGATAAGGATTTCAGCTAATCCTGAAAGCAGGTTCTGCTACAGTTTCAGGAAGCGAACTGTGGACCGGTTTTTTGGGGAGCTTAACCGGCAGATATAAAGGCCCTGTTTCAATTGTTGCGGTTGTAGGCCCAACACTTGTTTCTGCTGGTCCGCGAATACTTGCTGTTTATACAGGAGCTTGCCTGTAACATCATACACCTGCACCTGCACCTCCTGCTGATACCAGGCATTGCCGAAACTAAGAATAATATCGTGCTGCCCCACTGGGTTCGATACTAGTACCTGCTTATCTGTATTCTTTCCGAGCGGAGCGTTTGTGGTGCGGGAATAGCTGGGCAGGCCGTAGCCTATGTTATTATCGGGAGTACTGGCATTGCTGCCGGACTGCCGAAGCAACTGCATCAGGGCCATGTTAGTTAAGGAACTATTAGCCTGCCACAAACAAGCAGCCATGCCAGCTACGATAGGTCCTGAAAACGAAGTGCCATTACCTCTAACAATGTTGCCAGCTGTATTTAAAAAGTAGGCATTCCAGCCCAGACCTACCACATCAGGCTTTATACGACCATCGCTGGTAGGGCCAACAGAACTGAAAGGTGCCTGAACTCCTAAAGAGTCTACAGCCCCCACCGTTAAAACAGAGTCTGCGTCTGCCGGAGATGCAATGTAACGCCATTGCTTGTCACCATCGTTACCGGCACTTACCACCACCAGCATACCTGTAGCCGCTGCAAAATCAGCAGCTCTTGCTACCAGGGTGGTGTTCCCGTCCATGTCCTGATAGGTATAACTCACAGAGGGAGCATGAAAGGTGGTGTATCCCAAAGATGAATTGATAATATCGGCGCCGGCACTGTCGGCAAACTCTGCCGCAAGCAACCAGTTTATTTCTTCAATGTTATGCTCAGAGGCAGCGTCTTCGGTGCGAAGCAACAGGAAATTAGCTTTGTAAGCCGTGCCTACAAATCTGTTAGGAAGGTAAGCAGCTATTGTAGAAAGTACAAAGGTACCATGTGAACTGGCATGATACACATTTGCCTGCTTGGCCACAAAATCGAAGGTTGCTGTTATTTGATTATTTGTGTACAGATGTTCGAATGCCGCAGCCGTATTTACACCAGGAAAACCGGCATCTAACACAGCAATGGTCATGTTCTCGCCTTTGTTTCCGTCTTTGTGCAGGTTTACGGCTCCGATCATATCGGCTTGGTGAAAGCCTAAACCATAAAGTTCTTTTTCGTTTTCGTCCTGCTCCTGTTCTGCCTCCGGAGAGCCCGTAACTTTAAAAGCCGACAATTCGCCCGATTTCTTTGTGGCCTGCCCGGCTTTTTCACGATTAAGACTTTGTGAGTTTTTTACAAAAGGTAAGGCTTGGATTTTAGTTAGCTGCTCATCGGTACACGCTACGACCACACCATTAAACCATTTGGTGGAGTACCAAACAGGCACATCTAACTGCTGAACTGCTGCTATATAAGCAGGGTTAACCGGTAAATCCCGTGCAGTTACAGGTAATTGTTGGTTCGACCGGCGTTTCAGTGCTTTTTCTGAAAGGAATGCCTCCGGACGATCAATAGAAAAAGGAGAGTCTGCTTTGTCTGTAAAGTAAATGAGCCGTTTGCGAATTTCTGTTTCATCACCCGTAGGTTGTGCCAATAGCAGCAAAGGCGACTGGAGGATGAATAAAAAACAGATCAGCAGTTTCCGCATTGGCTACATTTTACCGTAAGACTGAAGTATTTTTATACGTTCGTGCCCGTTCAGTTTATAATTTTTCCCAAATGGGCAGGTATTCGATTCTGAATCATTACAATAAGTTACCTTATTGAACAGGCGGTATACCAGGCCAATACGGTTAGCATATACCTCCTTTCGGTCGTCTAGCTGCACCAGGTTATTGGCTGGAGTACCTTGTATAACAGTAACTGTTTGGTTATATGATTTCCCTCCTACTGTGGCCGGTGCACCTGCCTCCTGAAACGTGTACATTTCTTTCGATCGGTTCTGATCCAGGTTTGCATTAAAGGCATCGGCGCTCCATACTTTTCCGTTTTTAATGGGGAAAACAAATTTAATCCGCTTGGTGTTGTCTTTGGTTTCCGTTACAAATTTATCTGATTTGGTCACTACCAGCACCGAGTCGTCCTGCCACTGGCTGGCAATGTTTGCCTTAACAGAACGTACTATTTTATAATTAAGTGTGTTTGTCTGGTCAAAAAAGCTGGTGTCTACCCGCTCCCTTAACAGGAAGCGGGTGGTGTCACCAATGTTGTTCCGGAATTTGATATCCGTTACTTCATATATCCTGAAGTCACCAACTTCTACCGGGTAGTATTCCAGTCCGGCTGCTGTTGGATCAGGCTCTACAAATTTCTCGGTACAACCCGTTGCTAAAGCCACAATGGCAGAGAGCATGATAAATGCTTTTTTCATGAAGGAAGCACGTCCAGGGTATAATCCAGGTTATAATTTGTTTCGATCCAGCCACCACCTACAACATCGTTGCCTTCGTAGAAAACGGCTGCCTGCCCGGGGGCAATAGCGTGAACACCTCGCAGGAAGTGAACTTTCATTTTATCGCCATCCTGCTCAATTATAGCTTCTGTTCCGGGATCGTTGTAACGCACTTTGGTAATGGTCGGAATCGGCTGACCCTGCAGGTGCTCGTACTTCCCCATGCTGAGTTTGCCGACCGTCATGGCGTTTTTGGCGAGGTCCTCAAAATTGCCTAAAACCACCTGGTTACGGTCTTTCTCAATGCGGGTAACGTAAGCCGGAAAGCCTAGCGCAATACCAAGGCCTTTGCGTTGCCCGATGGTGTAAAACGGGTAGCCTTCATGTTTGCCTACCACAGTGCCGTCTTCGAGCACGAACTCCCCTCCGGCTACCTGCTCCTCCAGCCCATCTACACGGCGCTTCAGGAAACCACGGTAGTCGTTATCCGGAATAAAGCAGATTTCATAAGACTCCGGTTTATTCACCAGTTCGGTAAAACCGCGGTCCAGAGCCATCTGGCGAATTTCAGTTTTTCGCAGTTTGCCCAGCGGGAAAATAGTTCTGCTCAGGCTTTGCTGCGAAATTCCCCAAAGCGCATACGACTGGTCTTTGTTTTCATCCAGACCTTTAGAAATCACATACCGGCCATTTTCCTGCCGAATCTGGGCATAGTGGCCGGTGGCAATATAATCGCAGCCCAACTGATCGGCACGGCGTAAAAGCGCATCCCATTTAATGTGGGTGTTACAAAGTACACACGGATTTGGCGTTCTGCCGGCCAGATACTCATCGGTAAAATGGTTGATCACAAAATCGCCGAACTCTTCCCTAATGTCTATTATATAATGCGGGAAACCAAGTTGCACCGCTATATTACGGGCATCGTTTATGGAGTCGAGGCTGCAGCAGCCTGTCTCTTTTCTATTACCACCGCTGGAGGCATAATCCCAGGTTTTCATGGTCATGCCAACCACTTCGTACCCTTGCTCATGCAGCATAACAGCAGCCACAGAACTATCTATTCCGCCGCTCATCGCTACCAGCACTCTTCCTAACTTACTCATTTATATCTAAATGCTATAAAATCGATCTATATTTTACACAAATATACTAACATCATGGCATTAATAAAGTTTCATGATGCCAAATAATATAAAGCACCGGGCAGCCGTTTGAAGGAAGATAAATAATATGGCTGCACAAAAAATATCATAAAAAGATAGCATCAAAAGTATTTTGGAATTTACTTTGGAATTAATAAACATTAGTAAAACACATTATATACCTACTTGACAATTAAAATCATGGGACTTCGAACTTCTGTAGTAGTAAGCGGGATAAACAACCTGAGCGATGCACGTTATTGTGCCGGCATGGGTGTGGACATCATTATTTTTAACCTGAAGCTGGATAGTCCTGAGCGCGTGTCGTCTGAAGCTCTGAAAGAAATTACCGGATGGGTATCGGGTGTAAAACTTGGAGGCCAGTTTGAGCGTGCCAAGCCAGATGTCATTAACCAATATGCCGAAGAGTTCAACCTCGACTATATTCAGCTTGACACGCCTTACCTGATAGACGAAATTGAGGAAATAAGCCGCCCGGTAATTCTGAAAGTGTTTATTAACAAAGATACCGTGGAGGGCGAACTATTGGAGATGATGGAGCTGTATGCCCCTGTGGTAGATACCTTCCTGATCTATTCCAACGACTTCACCACCATTGATGAAACGAATAATAAGCTACTGAAATCTATCGCTAAAGCTTATCCTGTATTTATTGGATTTGGCTTGCAGAAAGATAATGTAGACACTATTCTTAAAAAAATAAAACCGAAGGGCTTAGGACTCTTAGGAGGCAACGAAATTAAACCGGGGCTGAAGGATTTTGATGAACTTCAGGAAATACTCGAGGAGATAGAGGAGTAACCTTACGTGTGCTTGTTTATATAGCAGGCAT
Organism: Pontibacter qinzhouensis; assembly: GCF_008017455.1. GTDB lineage: Bacteria > Bacteroidota > Bacteroidia > Cytophagales > Hymenobacteraceae > Pontibacter > Pontibacter qinzhouensis. Next base: position 29,779 of record NZ_VRTY01000027.1, read on the forward strand.
TAATTTGTGTTAGTTGGTTTAACGGTTACGGTATGATATTCTCTAAGAGAACCTTAAGCGCTTTGTTGCTTTTTTCTATAACCTGGTTTAATGCAGCTCCTGTGTATAGCCAGAAAAGCATGCTGGAAATTCCATTGTACGAAAGCGGTATTCCGAACGAAGTACCTGGCCCTGATGAAGAGAAGATAGAACGATCGGTAGACCAGGTAAAAAAAACGGAGGTTATACGCATTAGTAACGTAAGAAAACCGACTTTAACTGTTTTTTTGCCTCCTAAAGGCAAAGCAAACGGTACAGCAGTGGTTATTTGCCCCGGAGGTGGTTATGCCCGCTTAGCATCAGGGCACGAAGGATATGATGTGGCTAAAAAGTTTAATGAGCAAGGAATTACAGCGTTTGTGCTGAAGTACCGCTTGCCAGATGCAAAAGTTACTGCAAACCCGGAACTGGCTCCTTTGCAAGATGCACAACAGGCTATTATGCTTGTCCGGAAACGCGCCAAAGAATGGCAGGTAAACACTGAGAAGGTAGGTATACTGGGGTTTTCAGCAGGTGGACATCTAGCCTCGACTGCAGGTACGCATCTTTCCAAGACAACAGTTCCTAATCAGGCTAACATTAATCTACGACCAGATTTCATGATGCTTATATATCCCGTCATCAGCAGCGAAAAGGAAATAGCGCATCTGGGTTCTTTTGAGAATCTGCTGGGAAAAGGCGCTACAGAGGCTAAACTGAAAGAGTATTCAAATGATATACAGGTAACAGCACAAACCCCTCCTACTTTTTTAGTTCATGCCTCCGACGACAAAGCTGTTAAATCAGAAAACAGTATCCGGTTTTACCAGGCCCTGCTACGTAACAATATACCAGCCGAACTGCACATTTATCAACAAGGTGGTCACGGGTTTGGCCTCGTAAATGCCTCAACCAAAGATCTTTGGTTTGAGCGCGGCATCAACTGGTTAGGCACCAATGGTTTTTTAAAGTAGCAACAGCCTGCACGGCTAAGCTAGAAGCAGGCAGCTTACCTTTTTGTGCTGGCGAAGCAAATATTGTATTTAAATTATTTAAATGAAAAAGGCCTTCAGAAGGCCTTTTTCTATTTTAGGGTCAAGGGTTGATTAAGCGACTTTAGCTACTACCTTACCCCCTGCTCCGGAAACCGACCTTTCTTGGTTCTGTAAAAAGCAAAAATCTTCTCCATGTCAGCCTCTATGTCGCCTGATGGGTAAATGGCTGGCCCAACTCCTGCCTCTTTTCTGGAATAATCGAGGTAGCCCAACACAATAGGAACGCCCGCCCCTAATGCTACATGGTAAAAACCTCTGCGCCACCTGGGTTGGTATTTTCGGGTCCCCTCCGGTGTCACCATCACGCAAATATCTCCCGGTGTTTCATTAAATATCTTAACCATGGCGTCTACCATGCGGGTGTTCTTTGAGCGATCTATTGGTAATGCTCCCATAGACCGAAGCAGGCCTCCAAACGGGAATCCCATAAATTCTTTTTTAATAGTGAACCTGATAGGCGCATCCATTAAATAAAAAGCCGCCCTGGCATAGATGAAGTCCCAGTTACTGGTGTGTGGTGCTGCGATCATGACACATCTGCGAACTTCCGGGTCCAGATTTCCAACCAGTTTCCAGCCCGATACTTTAAAAATTGAGTTTGCTACAAATCTCCAAAACATGCTATAAAAAAATAAGCCATTCTACTACTTATAGAATGGCTCACGAAATTAGAATTTCTGAGTTTATAAAATAAATTTTTGCAAAAATTTATAGGCCTTGACGAATAGTTTTTGCTGTTTCTTTCAAGAAGTAAGCCTGAACCCCAATACCAATCATAGGGCCAAACCGTGTGTTATGGTTTACTGTGTTTGTTTCGCGCAGGTACCGGAACGATAGCAGCGGCTCTATCGCTATTTTCTCACTTATAAAATGTGAATACCCAATACCAACTGAACCGGCATAGAGGTTCGTTGATCTGTTGTTAATCAAGTTCTGCGTACCTACTCCTGCTGTAACCTCACCAAAAATGCCATTGTCGAGGTAATACCTTACAAACGGACCGGCTAACAAGGTATATCGGTCATTTGACTGACGGCCTGACTCTGTTTTAGTGGCGGTGCTGGTGTAGTTGTGATCCAGCTCAAGACCTACTACCAGATCAGGAATTATAAAATAGCCTCCTTTAATCTGGCTTAAAGCTTGTATGGTGGTTCCCTGCTGGTAAAGGCCATTGTTGCTGTTCAGGCCATTGTTGAACTTGTAGAACGACCCGCTAATGTTTCCTCCCATCATAATAGATCCTTGCTTTACTTTGGCAGGGTAAAGGGAGCTGCGGTTTTCCTGCGCCTGTGCTAAAAAAGGAAGTGCCGCGATTAAAAAAGTAAATGTATATTTTAACATATATTTCAAGTTTTATATAGATTGCTATACGTGTTATGACGGAAATTAAAATATAATTTTCTATAGATTCTGTAGCTCATTAAAACGATAATCGATTATTCGATTACAATATTTTAATTTTAAGCTTTAAAGTTCTGCAACAGATGACGTATATGTTTTTCCATATTGAGGGTATAACGGTATCCAATTTCAAATATTTCATCGGCTTTCCTGAAACTAGTGAGGCGGTAGTGTTTCAGTTCCTGAGGCTCCAGCAAAAGGTCGCATAAATGCAGACGCAATTTTACATTGTTGTTGATACCCAGCTGCACCGACCGTTCCACCATGCTCCTGATGGATTTTAAGTCAGCGTTATGGTTTATCGGGTTTACATGCACACCAATCTTAACATCGCAGTTGCAGTGTAATGGGTCGATTGGCATGTTGTTGAGGAGCCCGCCATCGCAGAGCAGCTTATTGTTATACGAAACCGGTTGATATAAGATAGGAACGGCCAACGTGGCCAGCAGAGGCTTGATTAAATTGCCACTGGAGAAGTAAGCGGTGACACCCTCGTTCATTTCTGTGGCACTAATAATAACCGGAAATTTAAGGTCTTCGAATACGGCATTTGGGCCGAGGTATTTACAAAACAGCTTCTCCACCTCGTCGAGGTGCATCAGGCCCATTTTGCCGAATATAGGCCGGGCTATTTTAAATACACTTAATTCCTTTATCAGCTTCAGGATTTCGTCGGGACTAAAACCAGCAGCGTAAAAAACTCCGGCTATGGCTCCTGAACTTACGCCTGAAACAATATCTATTTTTATGTCTAATTCTTCGAATGCTTTTAGAACACCCAAATGGGCCACACCTCTGGCAGCTCCCCCAGACAGCGCAAGGCCTATCTTCATGTTTAAATTGTGTTGAGTGAAAACGTGCTCTCTAAACGGATTCCTTTTTCGGTATGTTGCACGGTACAACACTCATTTACAGGGTCGTGCTCTAAAAACAGAACTATTTTTTCGTCAGCAGCCTTCTTTAAGAAATCAGCCTTCTCCTGGAGGGTTAGTAATGGCCGGGTATCATACCCCATTACATAAGGCAAAGGAATATGGCCTACCGATGGCAGCAGATCTGCCATAAAGGCTATTTTCTCATCCTGGTACTTTATGATTGGCACCATCATCTTATCGGTATGCCCATCCGCAAAAAAAATATCGAACTGCGGGAAAGGTGAAGCTGCTGCAGGGTCTACAAATTTTAAATGGCCGCTCTCCTGCATGGGCAAAATATTCTCTTTTAAAAAGGATGCCTTTTCACGCGCGTTTGGCTTAGTAGCCCACTCCCAATGCCCTGCATTAGACCAATAGGTAGCATTCGGAAACACCAGCTCCAGCGCACCGTTGCTGTTTTTGTATTTTACACCACCGCCACAATGGTCAAAGTGCAGGTGCGTCAGAAAAACATCGGTAATATCTGCTGCTGCAAAGCCTGCTTTTTTTAATGATCCTTTTAGCGATGCTTCTCCATGGAGGTAGTAATGGCTAAGAAATCGCGCATCCTGCTTATCGCCAATGCCATTATCGATCAGGATGAGCCGGTTCCCGTCCTCTATCAGCAGACAGCGCATGGCCCAGGTGCAGAGGTTGTTCTCATCTGCAGGGTTAGTGCGCTGCCACAATGTTTTAGGCACCACGCCAAACATGGCTCCACCATCTAATTTGAAAAAGCCTGTATCGATTACGTGTAGCTTCATCCTTACTGCAATTTAGACCTGGTTGAACGCAGGAGAGCAGGCTGCAGGTATAATTTAGAAAGATTAATTCCTTAAAATTCCTGCGGCAATTTTCCCGCTGCTTTACTAGCTGCTGTACTTGTTCAGAAAGCTCTTAGAACTCTTCTACCACAACACCCATGGAGGAAAACTTCTCGATACGCTGCATAATGCGTTCTTCCGGCTCTATCGTATCCAACTCATCGAGCAGTGTCAGTATTTTTTTCTTCAGAATGGCTTTCATTTTCTCTGGCTCTGCATGTGCACCACCAAGCGGCTCTTTTATAATGCCATCAATGAGTTTATGTTGTAGCATATCGGTTGCCGTCAGCTTCAAGGCTTCTGCGGCTTGTTCTTTGTAGTCCCAGCTGCGCCACAGAATAGAAGAACAAGATTCTGGCGAGATAACCGAATACCAGGTGTTCTCCAACATCATCACTTTATCGCCAATGGCAATGCCTAATGCCCCACCAGATGCTCCTTCACCTATAATAATACAGATTACGGGAACCTTTAGCATAAACATCTCCTTCAGATTGCGGGCAATCGCCTCTCCCTGTCCACGCTCTTCTGCTTCCAAGCCCGGAAATGCTCCTGGCGTGTCGATAAAAGTAACGATTGGCTTACCGAACTTCTCCGCCATTTTCATCAGGCGCAATGCTTTGCGGTACCCTTCCGGATTAGCCATGCCGAAGTTTCTGTTTTGGCGCTGTTTTGTGTTCCGACCTTTTTGCTGCCCGATAAACATAATGCTACGGCCATTAATTTCTCCAAAGCCCCCGATCATGGCCTTATCATCGCGTACGGTGCGGTCGCCGTGCAGTTCTATAAACTTATCGGTTATGCCTTCTATATAATCGAGGGTGTAAGGGCGGAGCGGGTGCCTCGAAAGCTGCACTCGTTGCCAGCGTGTAAGATTGGCGTAAGTCTCTTTCTTAAGAGTTTTAATTTTCTCTTCCAGTGCCTTTACCGCCTCCGAAACATCGACCTGATTTTCGCTGGCCAGTTTCTTCATTTCTTGTAGCTTGCCTTCTAGTGCGGCAATGGGTTGTTCAAAATCCAAAAGCATATCGTATCGCGCTATTTTTCATTACAAATTTAACGGTTTAAACTTATAGTGGAATGGCAGAAGTGAATTTTAACTTCAGATAAAAATTAAAATTAGTGAAACTGAATACTTTACAGATTTTTAAAGAAAATAATGCATTTAAATGCAGCATGGGGCTTGCACAATTAAAATTAACCCTCTACATTTGCATCACCTTAAACGATAAGGCTAAACGGTCTGGTAGTTCAGTTGGTTAGAATGCCGCCCTGTCACGGCGGAGGTCGCGGGTTCGAGTCCCGTCCAGACCGCAGGTAAAACTGCGGTAACATTAAAAAAGAGCAGCAGGCTCTCCGTATTAAAAGTATTGGTCTGGTAGTTCAGTTGGTTAGAATGCCGCCCTGTCACGGCGGAGGTCGCGGGTTCGAGTCCCGTCCAGACCGCATAAAAGCTCCTTAGCATATCGCTGAGGAGCTTTTTGCGTTTTAATCCTCCCCTGCTGCCATTTCTCTTCTTGTAAACCTGATATACCGGCTAAACTTATTTACCATACCTGCAATAGTCTAGCTGCCTCCGATAATGAATAGTGCAAATTAGAAATTGGGGGTATAAAGCTGAATATTAGTTAATTAAGGACCCTTGCTTATTGAGGGATAAACCTGACTAAACGTGTCTTTCAATTTCCTCGATTTTTTACAGGCCTATAAGTTGCTCTACGGCTTTTACAAGCTTCATCTATGACTGTTGCTATGACTGTTGGTCTAGTCTCCGCATGATGTTTACCCTTGACTAATTAATGCGTTTTAAGCTTCTGGAGGGTTATTTCATTAGAATAATTCATGTAACACCGCCAAATTAGTGGGGAGGCTTATCCCCTGCTTTACTTCTCTGACAAACGGCCGGTACTTCTACCTGCTGTCCATTTACTTAAATAAAGTGCCTAATTAACACAGAGAAAAGCTCGCTTAAGCTACCTTAGTGGTATACATAGATTTTTAGGTACTTTTGGTTTCTTAAAAATTCTCTAGATGCAAAAAAGCCGTTACTAAAGAGTAGCAACGGCTTTTTCATTTACTTTGAGGTACTTAAATTCTATTTTATCCCATGCATGAGTTTCTCCAGTTTCTTACCGAACAGGAATAGTATAAGTGCTGAAACGGCAGCAATACTAACAAAGATCAGGAAGAAGTTAGACATGGTCTGTGTTTGCGACATGTATTCAATCATACCAGCTAAGGCTCCGCCCAGGTAGTTGCCTATGGCAGAAGCGCCAAACCAGACACCGAACATTAAACCAACCAGGCGCAACGGCGAAAGTTTATTTACAAAAGAAAGGCCCACCGGCGACAGGCAAAGCTCACCCATGGTGTGCAGCATATAAGCAAAAACCAGCCAGAACATGCTTACACCTGCTGTTTCAGCTCCTTTCGGAATAGAAGAGGCACCAACTACCAGTACCACAAAGCCAAGCGCTAAAAGCACCAGTGCGATAGCAAACTTATAAGGACCTGCCGGATTCAGCTTCTTTTTAGAAAGGAATACCCAGAGCATAGAGAAGAAAGGCGCCAGGGTGAAGATAAAGAACGAGTTTACCGATTGGAACCAGGTGGCAGGTACTTCAAAATCAAGGAAATCGATGTACCTGTCGGTGTACTTGTAGGCGAAAATGTTCATGGAAGAACCCGCCTGCTCGAAGGCCAGCCAGAACAGAATTGAGAAAAACGAGAGCGCCAGAATAACGATGAGCCTGTCTCTCTCAACTTTGGTGAGCGGCTCTTTAGGCATTACAGCTTTTGTTTTATCTACGGGAGCGGGTTTAAGTCCGATTGAGCCTAACTGGTTCTGCCCGATATAAAATTGCACCAGGCCAAGCAGCATACCGATACCAGCAGCACCAAAACCCCAATGCCAGCCTACTTTCTCGCCAAGATAGCCACAAATAAGAGCTCCGAAAAATGCACCCAGGTTAATACCCATGTAGAATATGGTATAAGCAGAATCTTTCAGTTTGCTACCTTCCGGGTAAAGCTGGCCAACCATAGAACTGATATTCGGTTTAAAAAAGCCAGTACCGATAATGAGTAAACCTAATCCGGTGTAAAATGAGGGCATCGCCTCAATTGCCAGGGCACCATGCCCTAGTGCTATAATTATACCACCAATAAAGACAGCCGATCTAAAGCCAAGATACTTATCGGCCAGGTAACCGCCTATAACAGGTGTTACATAAACCAAACCGGTATAAATACCATAAAGCTGCGTTGCATCTGCAGCACTCCAGCCCAGACCTCCCGCAGAAACTTCTGTAATTAAATAAAGCGTAAGTAAGGCGCGCATACCGTAGTAACTGAACCGTTCCCACATTTCCGTAAAAAACAGCATGTAAAGCGATCGCGGGTGCTTTGAGTCTACATCCGTAGGTCTAGCGCCATACGGAATGTTGTGCTTGCTAACCTGATCATTGATCGGGTATTCTTCTGAAGACATAGATGTAGTTAAAGTGAAAGTAAGATGTGTAGTGTTTGTTCCTAAACAGGTAAATATATCAGTTTAAACAATTATTGACAAATCCTTTTAGCTTACCTAATTTACTTTAAATCCGTAAGAACCTGCATACAAGCCTCATGGCTTGCCTATTCTACTCACACGCTACAATACCACTACAGGAAAAACTATTGCTTTTGTAAAAACACATTTTTAACAAACTACAATCTACATGAAAAAATTTGGAAAAAAAGTACATCCCGAAGGTCTGGAAAGACTTGGTATTTTAAATGCTGCAGAAGAACATTGGAATCTGAGCCCGGCCGAACTAATTGAAGAAGCCTTAAAAAATGGAGAAGGTTTGCTCGCAGATACGGGCGCACTCATGTGCGACACCGGTGAATTTACAGGTCGGTCACCAGAAGATCGTTTTATTGTTAAAGACGACAAAACAGCAGAGGCAGTCTGGTGGAACAAAATTAACATTCCTTTTGACCCACAAAAGTTCGATAAGCTGTTTGCAAAAATGATTAGCTTCCTGGAAGGCAAAACCCTCTACGTGAGAGACGCCTATGCCTGCGACCACCCGGAATACCGGCTTCCTGTTCGGGTTGTTAATACTCAGGCATGGCACAACTTGTTCAGCCATAACATGTTCCTGCGGTTTTCAGAGCAGGAACTAGCCGAGCACACCCTGGAGTTCACCGTTATTTGTATCCCGGAGTTCGAGGCTGATCCGGTTGCAGACGGCACTCGCAGCAAAAATTTCTCAATTATAAACTTCTCAAAAAAAATTATACTGATTGGTGGTACTGGTTACACAGGAGAAATAAAAAAGGGAATATTCTCTGTGTTGAACTTTACATTGCCGCACGAGCGACAGGTATTGTCGATGCATTGCTCGGCCAATATTGGCACAGAAGGCGATACAGCTATATTTTTTGGCTTATCTGGCACCGGTAAAACAACTTTGTCAGCAGACCCAGACAGGAACCTGATCGGTGATGATGAACATGGGTGGACAGACGACAGCATTTTCAACTTTGAAGGCGGATGCTATGCCAAAGTTGTAGACCTTACCCGCCAAAAAGAGCCGGAGATCTGGGATGCTATCCAGTTCGGAGCCATCCTGGAAAATACCCGCTTCTACGAAGGTACCCGAACGGTAGATTTTGAGAATAAAACGGTTACTGAAAATACCCGCACAGCCTACCCTATCCATTTTATACCCAATGCCTTGGAGCCATCAAGAGCCGGAATTCCTAAAAACATATTTTTCCTTACTGCCGATGCCTTTGGTGTAATACCGCCTATTTCGAAGCTGAACAAGAGCCAGGCGATGTACCATTTCATATCGGGTTATACTGCAAAAGTAGCGGGCACCGAGGTAGGCGTTAAAGAACCCAGAAAAACATTTTCAGCTTGTTTCGGGGAAGTTTTTTTGCCGCTGCACCCAACTCAGTATGCCGAACTTCTTGGTGAGAAAATGAATAAGCACAACGCACGGGTATGGTTGGTAAACACAGGCTGGACCGGCGGCCCGTACGGAATTGGTAGTCGTATTAAGTTAACCTATACGCGTGCCATGCTGAAGGCAGCTCTTACTGGTGCTTTAGACCAAGTAACTTACAAGAAGCATCCGGTATTTGGAATAGATGTTCCACAAACCTGCCCAGAGGTACCTGCCGAGATATTAAATCCACGCAGTACCTGGACTGACCCGGAAGCCTACGATGCAAAAGCCAATGAATTAGCTAATTCGTTTGTGCAGAACTTCTCTAAATATGCTGACTTTGCCAACGAAGAAATATTGGCAGGCGCGCCGCATGCTGAAGTAACGGTTTAATTTACTAAGCCCATTTAAGGTTCTTTGCTGGGCGCAGAAGCTTTGAATAGGCTTACTTTATAAATAACTGCTTCCGGAAAAACCTGTAGAACATGACAAGCTAAAGAAGGAGCTTGTTTAGATAATTTACTCTCGAAATTTTCTTTCTCACCAAACCAAATAACAAATTTAGTATGAGGATCAGCAAAAAATTTTTCTGAAAGCACATGCATATGTTTTCTGTTTAGTGGTTCTACTGATGCTACATTATATAGATAAAATACTGCTGGTATATTGCTATAAACTTTTCCAATAGTGGCTAATTCCGGATAAAAATTATGGTAGGCTATCAAAAGCTCAGATTCTATCCATTTTTTATTTCTCAGGCTGTCTACTCCATTAGTTGCTGCAGTTGCCATTAAAATAGAGGTGTCGTAAATATTTCTGCCTATCAAAAAAGTTAAAACTCCATAAGCCGCTACTCTTGTAAATACATGCTTTTTTGCAAATAGTATCTGTACATCATGTACAAGTAAAGGAATAAAAGTTAAAAGTGCTGGACTCATTAACCTAATGTCTGGTGCAACGATAGAATTAACTACGGCACTGTAAGTAATTAAAGCGCTGTACAAAATGGTGTGCCATAGGCAAAAAGATAGAACAAATGATTTTGTAGAGCCGGCATTATTTGCTGTTTCCCTCTTTTTAGGCATTAAATATTTAATATGAAAAGCTACATAAACAGTTAGTAAGAAGCTCGTTATATAAACTACTCCCTCAACTCTGGGAAAGGGAAAAACCCATTCACCAAAAATCTGTATGGTAGAGACAATATTGTATTTAATGTTCAAAAGGGCAACAGGGGGCCTGCCAGCACCTGTCAGTGTGCCAGTCAAGAAGAAGTTTCTTCCAAGCCAAACAGCTAAGGGAGCAAATGAAAGAGTAGCAAATAGGAAAGAACTTTTAATTCGGTAAATAGGCCCCTCCTTTAATTTACTTGTTCCATAAAGAAGGAAGCTTGTGCCTAATACAATATTCACTACACCTGAATACCGCACTAAAGCTGCCATGGAAGCAAAAATTGAAGCCCCGACTAATAAATAAAGTGTGCGTCTTTGGTTTAATTGGATTAGATAAAATATAAAGGCTGTTGTAAAAACCATGTACACAGGTTCTGTCCAGGCATAAGCATATACAGCTTGATTAGTATAGGCGGTTATCCAAAATAAAGCGCCAGCTAAAGCAAGTCCTGGTTCACACACTTTAGTTAAAATTTTAGCGATCAAAAAAGCAGTAACAACAAGGCAAATACTGTTAAGTCCTAGCACTGCTGTGTAAAAGTTATCCTTAAATAATATTTGAAGAAAAGCTAATATCAGTGGGTAGAGCGGCGGCCAATCAGAATAGAGCGCATTATCGTAACTTATAAAGGATCCCTGTTGAATTAAATTTCTAGCAGTACCTATATAATCAACGGAGTCGTTTGTGATGCCTGGGCCAAACGTGAAATGAGAGAAAAAGAAAAAAATTCCTATACTAACAAGTAGAACGGGAAGCAGCACAGAGTACCACCTTGCAAAAAAATCTTTAACCATTAAAAATTGCCTATTTTATAGCTTGTTTTCCTAAATTTAGGATTTAACAGAAACACGAAAGTAATGCATCTCTTCTACACCCCCCATATCGAAGGAGAACTATTTACCTTGCCAGAGGAAGAATCGAAACATTGTACGCGTGTGCTGAGACTGCAACAGGGTGATACCGTACACCTGGTAGATGGTAAAGGCGGACTATTTACTGCCATTATTCAGGAGGCGCATCCAAAACGCTGTCAGCTACAAATAATAGATAAACAGGTAGATTATGGCAAACTGCCTTATGTGGCCCAAATAGCCGTGGCACCCACAAAAAACTTAGACCGGATGGAGTGGTTCGTTGAGAAGGCCGTAGAAATCGGAATCAGCAAAATATTTTTTCTGGAGTGTGAACACTCGGAGCGCAGAAATTTGCGGCTAGACAGAATGGAGAAAATTGCCGTCAGTGCCATGAAACAATCGCAGAAAGGATTTTTGCCCCTACTGCACGACATGATGCCTTACCAGAAATTTATAATGCAATGCGATGCCCAACACACGTTTATAGCGCATTTAGAAGATGATGCAACCAAGAGCATCCGGCAAATGTATAAACCGGGGCAGCCTCACTGCATTTTAATTGGTCCTGAAGGCGATTTTTCAAAACAGGAAATTCAGGCAGCGTACGAGGCAGGCATAAAACCTGTAACCTTAGGCAGCAGCAGGCTTCGCACCGAAACTGCAGCTTTAGTTGCCTGCCATACCCTGCACATACTGCACGACATATGTGACCCGTTGTAATACGGGCAACCCTAATTCTGAGAATATTTTTTTTATGATACGAACCCTTTGTCTGACCCTGACGCTGGTGCTGGCCTGGAGCCTTTCAGGAGCACAGGCACCAAATTTTAAAATCGCGAAGCTAAAGTACAATGGTGGCGGCGACTGGTATGCTAACAAAACTTCGTTGCCTAATCTTATCCGGTTTTGCAACCAGAACCTGAGCATGAATATAGCCCGGGAGGAAAGTGTGGTTGAAGTAGGAAGTCCGGAACTGTTCCTGTACCCCTTTGTGCACATGACAGGCCACGGTAATGTAGTGTTCTCTGATGCGGAAGCCCTGAACCTGCGGAGCTACCTGCTGAGTGGAGGCTTCCTGCACATCGACGATAACTATGGTCTCGACCAGTACATCAGAAAAGAAATGAAGAAGGTTTTTCCGGAATACGAGTTTGTAGAGCTCCCTTTCTCACACCCCATCTATCATCAGAAATACCCGTTTCCAAATGGGTTGCCTAAAATACATGAGCACGACAACAAACCGCCCCAAGGCTTTGGCATTGTGCACGAAGGCCGCCTGGTTTGCTTTTACACCTACGAAACAGATTTAGGCAACGGTTGGGAAGACCCAGAAGTACACAATGATCCGGAGAACAAGCGCCAGGAAGCCCTTCGCATGGGTGCCAACATCATTACCTTCGCCCTCACCCAATATCTATAAGCTAATAAGGTTGCCTCAGAATGAAGCTGCAGAAACAGCTTTTGTAGTAGGTAAATCAACCAAACTTAAATAAAGCGCTGTACCCTTGAACTAAAAACGCTCCTATTTCTTTGGAAGGGCAATTCCATTAGAATAATTGATTTTACGGTAGCCAATTTTTTAAAATTATTCGGCGGGTAACAACGGAGCGAACACGTCTGCCAGGTGCACAAATGGAGCCGGCATCTTTTCTTGATGGGTTCTTCTCCTTTTTTTGTTGCAAAACTAAACCCTGCAACGCTGCTGAAAAAGATGCTCTTGGTCGGGCAGATACGGTTATACTTACTCAGACTAAACCGCCAGTAGCAGTTGGTAATAGATCTCTACTATAAAAACTCAAGAACTGATAGAACAATACATCAACCCCCTTCTTCCACCCTCACAAAACTTTAAGCTTTTGAAAAAGTTAGCACGGCTCACTTTACTGGTAGCACTTGTAGGCATAAGCAGCTGCCAGCCAGCTGTTACCGATGAAACAACAACAGCAGAAACAGAAACTACAAATAATATTGCATTTGAAGCCTACGGATTGGAGAAAGTTTCTGAAAGTTGTAAAACAGAACCGGATAACTGCGCCACTGTGTCAATAAACTACTTTAAAGCAACAGGAACACCCGACTCGCTCCGGAACAGCTGGAACAGCTACCTCGAGGACCGCCTGACAAAGCTCCAGCTAGACTTTAATCCTGATGCAGACATCTCCGCTCCTACCGATAATGCTGCTAACGATCTGGCTACCAACTTTATTAAAAACTACGACGCTTATGCCTCAGAATCTGGTAAATCAGGGTTTCCGGTGCGGCCATGGGAGCTACAGGTGTCATCGCAAGCCATTTACAAAGCTGGCAACATACTTAGCATCAGCCTGCAGCAATACAGTTACACAGGCGGAGCACACCCCAACACGCACACTAGCCTGCAGAGTTTTACCGTGTCTGGCAAACAACTGCTATTGCCCGACATGGTGCCCGACACCATACAACTGATGCAGCTTGCCGAAAAAGCATTACGAAAAAAAATCCCGGATTTTAAGGATAAACCTTTGGCTGAGGCAGGGCTCTTCGTTGATGGCGACAGGCTCCCGCTGCCACAGAACAGCGCCCTGACCGAAAAAGGGCTGCTCCTGCACTACAATCCGTACGAGATTGCTCCTTACGTTTTCGGGCACATAGAACTACTGCTCACCTACAAGGAGCTACATGAATTACTTCCAAAAGCCTATAAACCAGTTAAGTAAGCTCAGAAGGTAAAAGCTCTAAAACTGTTTGCGCTGTAAAACCTCAGAAAGAATAACAGCATCGCGTACCGTTTTGGGGTTGCGGAGCATGGCTGCAATACGATGTTTACTTGCCGGCTCCTGTGGTACGGGTGCAACCGGTATGGCCGAGGCTGCTGCTCTGGCGGCTAAACGATCGGCTGTACGACGGGCTTCTTCGGCTTTTCTTCGGGCTTCTATTAACTCTAAAGGCGCTTCTAAAGAACGTTCTGCCGGTTTGGTTGCTTCATAACTGCGAGCAGGAGCAGATGGAAATACAACTGGCTTCGCCTTCTCTTTTGCGGTATCTATGGAGGTGCGCCCCTGCTCCTTTGCCTTGTCAAGCTTCGGTTGCAGTTCCCTTAAAATGTCCTCAAACGACGTTGGTGGCCCATGGGGCTGCTGTGGCTGCGGCCTACTGGCAACAGGTCTTCTGTTCTGCTCCGGCAGCTCATCCGGCGGTTTTACTTCCGGGTTATCTTTAAATGCTTTGCGCCAGAAAGAGTACACAAAATACGCCACTGCAGCCAGTACATAAAGAATCGGTTTTAAATCTTCCATAGGTTCGCCTTTCTACTCAAATATAGCAAATCTCTATCGCTTCTGGCTACTTCACCGGCAGGTATTTCTGAACTACATCGACAGATGCTGGCTGTAAATGAGCAAAGCACTCATAGCATAGCAGTTAAACTATTCATTCATCTTCTCCATCTTTGCTAAATAAATCAATAATAAAAAGCGACACAACTTATCCGAATTTGTTACACCCTCAATACAAATGATAAAAAATCGTGTGTCGTGATTTGTGTGTCGTATTTTTCAAACATATGCAATTACTGAATCTGATAAGTGAAGTCGCATTCTATATCTCCTACCAATCAACAACTAACAACCATCAACCAAATTATTTAAATGAAAAAGGCCTTCAAAAGCAAAACTGGTAAAAAAGTGCCAAGGGTAAGTTTATTCAGAATAGCCTACTGAAGCTTAAATTTAAATTTCTACCTTCTATTCCGCTTCAACATAACAATTTTAGTCTTAATTTTGGGTTTGGTTTGAAGAGTACCAGCTCACGTGCATGCAAGTATCAAGATTAGAGATTAAAGGATTTAAGAGTTTTGGGGATCGGGTTGTCATCAATTTTGATGAAGGCATAACCGGAATTGTAGGGCCGAACGGCTGTGGCAAATCAAACATTGTTGATGCCATCCGGTGGGTGCTTGGGGAGCAGCGTACCCGTAATCTGCGGTCCGACAAAATGGAGAACGTGATCTTTAACGGCTCCAAAACCCGCAAGCCTGTACAAATGGCCGAGGTTTCCATTACCTTCGACAATAACAAAAACATTCTGCCAACCGAGTACTCGCAGGTAACCGTTACCCGCAAATACTACCGCACCGGCGACAGCGAATACATGCTCAACGGCGTCACCTGCCGCCTCAAAGACATAAACGAACTCTTTCTCGATACGGGCATCGGCTCCGACAGCTACGCCATTATTGAGCTGAAGATGGTAGATGAGCTCCTCAACGACAAAGAAAACTCCCGCAGGTTGCTTTTTGAGGAAGCTGCAGGTATTTCGAAGTTCAGGGTGCGCAAAAAGCAGACGCTCAAAAAGCTCGAAGAAACCGATGCAGACCTTGAACGTGTGGAGGATGTGCTCTTTGAGATAGGCAAAAACATGAAGACCCTGGAGCGGCAGGCAAAGCAGGCGATTAGGTATTTCCAGCTACGCGACGACTACAAGAAGCACAGCATCGAGTTTGCACGCCGCAACATCTCGCAGCACCAGGACACCCTGCAGCGCCTCGAAGATGATTTACAACGGGAAACATCGCTGAAGGAGAACTACATAGAGACCGTAACAGAAGCTGAAAATGCTATTGCCGACCAGAAAGAGGAGCTGAACCAGACGCAGGAGGCACTGAGCGAGAGCCAGAAAACCATGCAGGTACAGACAGCTAAGCTGCGGCAACTGGAGAACGACATCAAACTGAAATCGGAGCGCAACTACTTTTTAAAGGAGCGTATGCAGCAGCTCCGCCAGCAGATAAGCCAGGACACCGCCACCCTCGACCACACCCAGGACAGCATTGTGCAGTTGCGGGAGGAACTGGAGGCCGTGCAGGACAATTTTGCTGAAGCCGAGGAGCAGGTACAGGCCCTGAAAGAACAACTGCAGGAGGCCAACGAGCAAAAGCAGACCTTGCTCGAGAATGTGCAGGACCTGACACAGCAGCAACGCCAGAAGCAGAACCAGGTGTATCAGATAAACAAATCGCTGGAAATTAGCGAGGTACAGATCCAGAACATCAACTCCGACATGGAGCGGCTGCAGCAGCAGCAACTTACAGCCGACGAAGATGCCCGGGTACTCCAGGAGCAACTGCAGGAGGCGCAGGAAATTCTGGAAGAAAAAACATCGGTGCTGGTGCGGCTTCAGGCAAAAGAAGAGACGCTACTGCAGGATATAGAGAAAACAGAAGGCAACCTCGACAACCTGAAGGAGCAGCTAGTGGAGCTCAACCGCGCCCTAGATGCGAAACAAAACCAATACAGCCTCACAAAATCGCTTGTAGAAAACCTCGAAGGCTTTCCGGAGGCTATCAAATTTTTGTACCAGTCAGAAGAGTGGTCGAAGCCTGCCCCGCTCCTATCAGATATAATTGTGTGCGAACCGGAATACAAAAACCTGATCGAGAGTTACCTGGAGCCTTACATGAACTTTTTCGTAGTGGAGTCGCTGGAAGATGCGGTAGAGGCTACGGAGCTGCTGAAACAGGAAAACAAAGGTCGGGCAAATTTCATTATCCTTGCGGAGGTGGAAGAACTGGAGCCGACCGGAACGTTTTCGGAAGGAAAGATGAAAGCTGCTTACGAAGTGGTAACAGCCGATAAGAAATACAGCAGTCTACTCAAATATATCCTGAACAACGTCTACATCAGCGACACCACACCCGACAATTTTTACGACAACGACTACCGCACCATTATCCTGAAAGACGGTTCGGCCATAAAAAAACCGCTTAGCCTATCAGGAGGCTCAGTAGGTATGTTCGACGGCAACCGCCTGGGCCGCAAACAGAACCTGGAAAAGCTGGAGCAGGAAGTACAGGAGCTGACACAGCAGGCCGACCTGATGCAGAGCCGCATCAACACCCAGAACCAGATTCTGTTAAACTACAAAGGCGAGTCGCAGAAAGATATCATCAAGCAACTCGAAAAAGAAGTTGCCCGGCAGCAACAGGAGTTACTGGCCGTGCGCATTAAGCACGAGCAGCACCAGCAGAACATCCAGAACTTTAACCTGAAACAGGCCGAACTGCAGCAACGCCTCGAAGAACTGCAACTACAGTCGGAGGAGGTATCGCCACAGGCGGAGGCAGACCAGCAGGAGTTAAAAAGGCTGGAGGAGGAACTGGCTGTGCACACCTCCCATGTTGACAGGCAGCAGGAGCAAATTGCTGTTATCTCGGGTAGGTATAACCAGGAGAACATCCAGTTTCACCAGCTCAAAAACCGGTTCGCCAGCTTACAGCAGGAAATCAGCTACAAACAGAAATCTGTTGAAACGAACCAGGAACGTATAGAAGGACTTCGTCAGGAAATGGTGCGTGCGGAAGAAGAAACAGTACAAGCCAGCGCTTTTATTGAGGAAAACGAAGCAGTAGTAGAAGCCATGACCGAAGCACGGCGCGAGTTTGGGTACGAGTTGGAGCAAATAGAGAAGAAATACTTTACCTTACGCGGCGACCTCGAAGAGAAAGAAAAAGTGATCCGTGATCTGCAGCGCAAACGCCAGAACGCTGATGAATTGCTCATGCAGATGCAAAAAACGATTTCTGACACCCAGATTAAACTGGTTTCGGTGCAGGAGCGTCTGGTAGCTGAATTTAACCTAACGCCGGAAGACCTGCAGCAGGAACCTGAAACACCAACTGAGCTATTCGCCTTAACAAACGAGGAACTAAAGGTGCAGATCGCCTCTGTAAAAGCCAGCCTCGACCGAATGGGTCCGGTAAATGCCATGGCGGCCGAGGCTTATACCGAGATTGAGGAACGCAACCGCTTCATTACCGAGCAACGCGATGACCTGGTAAACGCCAAAAACACCCTTATCGATACTATAAATGAGATAGATACCGTTGCCCGCGAAAAATTCTTGGATGCCTTCACCCAGATCAAGAACAATTTCATGCTGGTGTTCCGCAGCCTTTTTACCGACGAAGATAATTGCGACCTGGTGCTGACAGATCCGAAAAACCCGCTGGAGTCCAAGATCGAGATTATGGCTCAACCAAAAGGCAAGCGGCCTCTCACCATCAACCAGCTTTCCGGAGGCGAGAAAACGTTAACGGCAATCTCTCTACTGTTCGCCATTTACCTGCTTAAGCCAGCACCGTTCTGTATTTTCGATGAAGTAGATGCCCCACTTGACGATGCCAACATCGACAAATTCAACAACATTATCCGCAAATTCTCTGACGAATCGCAGTTTATTGTGGTAACGCATAACAAACGCACCATGGCTTCTACCGATGTTATGTATGGCATCACCATGATCGAAGCAGGCATATCCAGAGTTATTCCGGTAGATTTACGCCAGATAGCTTAATGTTTGTATTTTGAATGAGTGAAAGAATGAATTTTACTCGGTAAACATTCATAAAAAAAGCCTCTGGTCCATAAGCTTCACTAAGGTGAAGCTTATGGACCAGAGGCTTTTTACTAGGTCTCCATGAATGCGATACGAACTACTAAACTATATTGCTGCCGTGAGCTATAAGCTCGTGGTATTACATGAAGCGAGTTTTCAACTCGCATGAACCTGAAATTCAGACTCAGGAAGGCAAGCAACAAAAATACCCTTGTTAGCTTGAATTCATAATCAGGCCGTAAGCGCATAAGGCCTTCTACTTACGCGAGTTGAAAACTCGCCGCTGGGAACAACCACGAGCTGAAAGCTTGCAGCGGCAATTAGATTAATATAATTTCAGATGCCCTTCGTGCTGTATGCCACCAATTATTCCAATAAAAACAGCCTTCAGAAGGAAATGCATCTAAAAACCTCCAAGGGTCTGCCAGACTTTAGCAGCTGGCAAAGATAGATTTTAACTAAACTGGAACTGCAGGTATTTTATAGGTATGCCTTCCTGCAGATATTGTGTTTCGTATTTGGTATAAATCCCCATCGTATATTCCTGCAGATCAGACTGATAAAGATCTGTTGTCGACATTAAGTTTTTGATAGGCGTTTCCTGCAGCACCTCCAGTGTATATTCAAATAGTTCCAGATTATCGGTCTTAAGGTGTACAATACCTTCTGGCTTCAGCAAATGCTTGTAAAGCGCCAAAAAACGTGGTGAGGTAAGGCGGCGTTTAATATCTCGGTCCTTTGGTCGCGGGTCCGGGAAGGTAATCCAGATTTCAGACACCTCTCCTGGAGCAAATTGATCTGCAATCTGCTCCACATAGGTTCGCAAAAAAGACACATTATCGAGTCCTTCTTCCATGGCAATCGTGCTGCCTTTCCAGAGCCGTGCTCCTTTAATGTCAACCCCAATAAAATTTTTCACTGGTAATAAGCGAGCCATACCCAAAGTATATTCCCCTCTTCCGCAGCCAATCTCCAGCACAATCGGGTTTGAGTTTTCAAAATGCAACTCATCCCATCTGCCGCCCAGTTGGCCATACAGTTCATTACCTTCTTCCAGAACATTCTCCCGTTCTGCTATTTCACTAAATTTTTTAAGTTTCGATCTCGACATTTTAAAGTTCTTCTATCTCTGCAACTACAAATGTACTACCTCCAATAAAAATTACCTCATCGGGGGCCGCATTTGCTTTGGCTGCTTTTATAGCATCAGCTACTGTGTTATAGGCATTTCCTTTGACCCCAAGTACCTGCGCCTGCTGCTGCAGTTCACCTACTGCTAATGCTCTTGGAATCTGAGCCTGGCAAAAATAATAGGTATAGGTTTTGGGAAGCAATTGTAGTACTGTGGTAATATCTTTATCGTTTACGGCACCAAAAACCAGGTGTACCTGCTTAGGGTTTAGCGACTGCAGCTGCTGTACAATTTGTTTAATCCCATCCTCATTATGACCTGTATCACAAACAGTTAAAGGGTTATGGCTTAAAATCTGCCAGCGACCTTTAAGACCTGTTAAGCTTTTGGTTTGTGCCAGCCCCTGCCGAAGTGCCTGCTCTGAAATAGTTATGCCGCGTTCGCGGAGCACCTCTACGGCCTGCAACACTCCAGGCAAATTCAGGTGCTGATACTGCCCCGTCAGGTCAAGTTCTAAATCAGATAAAATCTCCGTTCCTTTAGAATTCTCCACCAGAACCACCTGTTTCTCGAGGCTCGCATACTGAAGTTCTATTTTAAACTGATCGGAGGCAAAAACTAAAGGAGCATCTTGCTGGATGGCCTTCGAGATGAAGACGTGTGCAATTTCAGGCTGCCTGGTGCTAACCACTGCTGGTGTGGCAGGTTTTATGATACCAGCTTTCTCGGCGGCAATTTCCTCCAGCGTATCACCTAAAATAGATTGATGGTCATAGCCTATATTAGTAAGCAGCGCTACCTCCGGCTGAATTATATTCGTAGAGTCGAGCCTGCCGCCTAAGCCAACCTCTATTACGGCAATGTCTACCTGCTGGTGCGCAAAATACTCAAACGCCAGCGCAACAGTCATTTCAAAAAAAGAAGGCTTGATTTTCTCAAACAGTTCCTTGTGTAAGCTAACAAAGTTTACTAAATAGTCCTGTTCCAGTTCTGCCCCGTTTACCCGAACACGCTCTGTAAACGATTTTAAGTGTGGCGATGTGTAAAGCCCGGTTTTGTAGCCGGCGCTTTGCAGCACGGCTGCCAGCATGTGGGAACTGCTGCCTTTGCCGTTTGTACCAGCCACATGCACGGTTTTAAACTTATGCTGAGGCTGACCAAGGGCATCACAAAGAAAGATTATATTGTCGAGGCTCTTCCTAAAAGCAGCATTGCCGATGCGTTGGTACATCGGCAATTGCTCATAGAGATACGCAAGGCACTCCTGGTATGTCATGAAAAACTAGTTCGATTTAATTACAAAAGTTACAGTTCCAGTCGCACCAGCATTAGTATTTCCACCGCCTGTTCGGATAAAAGAAGTTTTCCGCAATTGGTCCTCATACCATTTTCTTACCTGAGGCGATACATTACTCTCAATCAGGGAAATATTTATTACTTCGCCATTTCCATTAATACTGATCCTGAATTTTACAATCCCGGACTCATTAGGATAAGGGTCACGTTTGGGTTCGATTTCGTAGCGCCAGCCAGCCATGTCCAGGCCACCGGCACCACCACCTGCTTTGCCATAAAGTGCTTTTGCATCTAATTTTCCGTCTGGAGAGCCTTTATCGCCTACTTTATTTATATCGTCGCCGTTGTTGTTGCCGGTTGCTTCGTTAGAGGTTCCGGCTTTACCAGTTCCTGTACTTTCGGTAGGCTTGCCCGGGTACAGCGACTTAGGCTTTTCCGGCTCTTTCTTCGGTTCCTCTACTGGTTTCTCAGGCTCCTTTTTAGGCTCTACTTTAGGCTCCGGTTTTGGAGTAGGTTTGGCAACTTCTTTTACCTCTTTCACAGCTACCGGGGCATCAGCTGTAGTCGTTACCACTTTAGGCGTTTCTACAGGTCTGGTAGGTGCAGGTGGATTTGCCGCTACCGGCTTTGGTTCTGGCTGAGGGTCAGGCTGTGTAGGCGCTGGCTTGCTATCCTGTACATTCTTAGATTCATTGGGAGTGGCAGTAGTCTGCACATTCCCGCTACCCACAGCGCTTAATCCAAAGTTAATTTCTATGCCATTATCTTTGGCCGGAGGATCCTGCGGGCGCCAGGCCATCAAGTAAAACAGAAGCAGAATAATAAGCGCGTGCAGTATCACACTGACAACTGCCGCTATCTTTTTATTCTTTTCTTCCTCATGTATGATCGCTATATCCATCTTCTTTCATTTTACTCAGGCTCGGTAGCCAGCGTAATTTTAGCATTCAGGTTAGAGGCAATGCTTGCTACCTTCACCAGGTGCTCAACAGGCACCGCCTTATCTACGTGTAACACAACAACCCCATCTTCTGTTCCCTGCAAAAGGGCTGCCAGTTGTGGCTGAAGGTCTGAGAAGGCCACCTCTTTTCCATTCAAAGCGAACCTTAAGTCTTCTGTAACGGTTACATTAACTTTCTGCATAGTTATGTTAGACACAGAACTTTTTGGTAAACTTACAGGCAAGCCTGTTGGGGTCACGAAGTTTGAGGTAAGCATGAAAAAAATGAGCAACAGGAAAATAATGTCTGTCATGGACGACATGCTGAAATCAGCACTGATCCTGTTTTTTGAGCGAAGATTCATTCTTAATGTTGGGGTTCTTGTAATAGATCAATAAACTCGATGGAGGTATACTCCATGTCATGCACGATGCTGTCGATCTTAGACACCAGGTAGTTGTACCCTACATAGGCTGGCAGACCTATAATCAGGCCAGTAGCAGTCGTTACCATCGCTTCGTAGATTCCACCAGATAGCAGCTGCGGGCTTACAGATCCTTCTGCCTGCGCAATCGCGATAAATGCCTGGATCATACCGGTTACAGTACCCAGGAATCCGAGCATGGGCGCAGCACCAGCAATGGTAGCCAACCCGGCCAGATTTTTCTCCAGGCGAGCCATTTCAATTTTACCGGTGTTCTCTATAGAAGTCTCAATATTTTTTAAAGGGTTACCAATTCGGGAAATACCTTTTTCCAGCATTTTAGATACAGGTGTGCCGGTTTGGGCACAAAGCATTTTAGCGCCGTTTATATCGCCGGCCAGTACCATGTGCTTAATCCGGTCCCGGAAGCCTTCCGGGTTTTTGGCTGCCCTTTTCAAGGTCAGGTAGCGCTCCACGAAAATGTAAACGCCTGCTAACGACAACATGGCAAGCGGAATCATGGCCCAGCCTCCTGCCATGGCAAGATCTATAAGTCCGACAGAAGCATCAGCCGATTCAACACCAGGCGTAAGCATAGAAGCTGTGTCCGCATGGACAGCAGGCGTAATTTGTAAAAGAAATGATGTCATGTTAATTATTAAGTACCCAAATTGTTTCTCCGAAAGTTTTTCTATATGTTCCTATGGCTGCTGCCGCCTCTTCTGGGGTAGCAAAATCGGCTACTGATACCCGCAGTAATTTATGGCCTGGCGCAGGAAGCAATATTTTAGCTTCTATTTGTTTCTTTTTGATTTCGGCACGGCTTACTTCTGCGTTTTTAAGGCTGGAGTAACCTCCAGTAATAATGTAAAAACGGCCTGTTTTGCCTGCTAATATATGCGCGGGTGTTTCTTCTTTTGCCGGCACTACTTTAACATCTTCCGATTTAACTATTTCATTTACAGCCTTGTCCGATTCACCAGGTAAAGTAGTAGTTCCAAAAACCAAAGCCGTGTTTTCATCCTGAATTTCTGCTTCAGAAGAGACAAATGGTCCTAAGGGAGCCGCTTCTTCTGTCGGAGTTGGCACTGGGGCTAAAGGCAAGTACCACCCTAACCGTTCTTCTTCGGTTAGCGGCACAAAATCTGGTGCATACTTCGAGAATATTTTCCCTTGTGAAGTTCCTCCGCCTATACCTACCAACGATAATGGGTTTAAGCTGCTGAGGTTGTAATCTGTTTGTAACGATAGCAAATACAGCGCCGAAACTGTGAGACTTCCAATTAATAATCCGGCTGTAATGGTGTAGGCCTTTTTAAGCCGGCTCCGGAAGGTTGGTTTAGCAGCCAGCGCTACAGGCTGACGTTCTTTTACAAGCGTTCTTAGAACAGCAGGCTCACTGGCTCTAAGTGGTCTGGCTACTAAGTCTGGCAAGCCAAAGCTCGCATCCAGCAGGTTATCGCCTTCTGCAAATACAAACTCAAGTTTTCGCTCCACATTATAGCGGAACGAGCCAATATTCTGGAGCATAAACCGGTTCTCTTCCTGAAGCTTCTGCTTTGCTTTGGCCACAAAGTCTGCCACCAGCTGCCCGGCATCTTCCTGGCTTACATTTTTATGGCGGGCTACAGCGCTAATAAGCAGCCCATCGCTCAGGACAAGCTTTTCATTAAAAGCTATTTTTTTGGAAGGAGGCAACAGCGCATGCTTCACGGGCTGTATCCGGGCAGAGACATAGCGGGCGATCAATCCACCGAAGTCCGGTATAATCACACAATCGTGCTCTCGGAGTAGCTGTTCTATTTGCTTATCAACCATAGGCTTTAAAATGAATAAGTAACACCTCCAATTAAGTTAACGCTTTTGTTTTGGTAATTTACAAATCGCTCATATTTCTGACCTAATATATTATTCGCCATAACAAAGGCGGTAAAGCGGCTGGAGAATTTATAGTCAGCCTTCAGGTTCAGATCTACAATATTATCTGTTTCGCGAATCACCGTAGTGCCGTCCGGACGCAGTATACGGCCAAACGAGCTACCAATATAATAAAGTTCTGAATTAAAGAGAATCTTATCGTAGAAGTTATAGGTGGCAAACACACTAGCCATCAGTTCAGGACGGTGGAACGGTTGCTCTAAGGTTTCGGTCCTATAACTGTTATAATCAGCTTTTAATCCCACACGCACCTCATCGGAATAGTTAAAGACAGCCTCCGCATATAAATTTAAAACATTTGTGACGCCATTGTCATACACCAGTTCAAACTTAGTTGAATCGGTTCTGGAGTTGTTATAGAAATACAGGTTCCTGAAATTCTGGTAGGCTACCCGACCTGTTATGTGCACATAATTGGCAATGTTAGCCGATAAACCACCATATAGCTCCAGTGTCTTGTTCACATCTGCCACATTTACGTTCTGTGCCAGAAATGGGTTCTCCTGCGTCAGCTGATACAAAGTAGTGCGGTCGAGGTCGCCCTGGAAGCCACCATAGATCTTTAATTTACCCTCTATTGGCTCAACCCCCAGCCTAACTACCGGATAAATGTTCGTGCTGCGGGCATTGTTCACCGTATCGGCAGTAAAAGCTAACCTGGCACCCAGGCTAACATTTAATACACCCAGCTGGCGCTCGTAGGTAGGCGTTAACTTAAAAAACGATCGGCTAACATTGGCAGAGTCTTTATGCGACAGCGTTCCAACAACAGCCGCCACCTTAAAGCCGGATACGTCATCTATAGCATAAGAGCCTGTAATATTGCCCATTATGCCCGTTTCGCTCATGTCGTACCTATCGTTTAAATGATTAAACTTGAGGTCGGCTCTATAAATAAATGGTGAACCGGATGTTTCGTTATGAAAGAAGGCATCAGCATGAAAACGGTTAAATACCTGTTTTATAGAGTCTCTGTCTATAACAGTTTCAAGAGATGGTTCATAGCCATAAAAATAATACTGGTCGCGGCCATAGCCGGCACGACCGCCAATGGTAAAGCCTTTCAGATATTTTTCGCCATGAGCACTCACGCTGGAGTTGGCAACACCGGAGTTGGCTCTGTCGACTGGTCCTCGGGAAGAGGCCACATGGCTGACCTCTGCACCATACGCGCCCTCAGTGCTACGTTTGTTATGGAAATACCCCTTCAGGTACAGCGTGCCGTAATTGCCAATACCGGCTTTCAGGTAATTGCCATACAACTTGGTGAGTTCATCCTGCTTTATTGTCAGCACTTTCATCTGCAGGTTAATGTCCTGCGACGACAAACGGTAATCGTTGAACCGGTAACGGACATTTCGCTCCTGCGGCTCCGGCGGGTCAATTCTGAACTTTTCGAAGTTACGGGCAGCCCTGGGCAATTCTATCACACGGTTTTTCTCCACTACTACCTGCGCGTCTTCCAATTTTGCTCCTTCGCCCCAGCCAGTGCCGCCTTGCGCCTGCACCGTATTCATGAAACTGTAACCAACACTAAATACAATGGCAAGTGAGGCTAACTTAAATTTATTTTTCATGTTGCTATTTCTCTGTTCTGCTACTTCTTTACACTTAAACTACTTAGGCTGAATCTGGATCATGTCACCGGTACCTCCACCTGCACCTCCCATTTTAGCCAGCTTTACCTTGGCCTCTGCCACCACTTCTTCTACCGGAGAGCCTTCAATTATAGACTCTAAAGTAGCTTTTGCCTGGAACGTCTCGTTCTGCGCCATGTAGTTATCGGCTATAATGAGGAAAGATCTGCCCAGCCAGTAGTCGTAGTTGGAGTATTTATTATTGAATTCGTAAGCAGCATCTATCGACTCTTTGTATTTCTTCTGCTTGTACAGAATTTCGGCCACCAGGTACTGCGCCTCTGCTCCGTTTACATCGGAGGCTGCCTTTACTGCCTCCCGGAACTCTGTCAGCGCCTGGTCCATGTTACCTTGCGCGTAAGTAGATTTGCCACGATAAAGCAAAGCGGTGTTTCGGGCATTAAGGGCTGCGTTGCCCTGGCTGATCAGGTCGTTGGCAATACGTTTAGAGCCTGCATAGTCATTAGTGAGGTAGTAACTCATCATCAGGCCGGTGAGTGCATTGGCTTGCTCGTTCCGGTTAGAGGCTACATCACGTAAGCGGCCATAATATTTAATAGCCTCTGTGTAGTTTTTAGCTTCAAACTCTATTTCTGCTACTTTCAGGATGGCGCGGTTCACGTACTCCGATTTGTTCTCGGCAATTACTTGCTTCATGCGTCTCATGCCTTCTTCCCTGTTATTCTGCCGCAGGTAAGAATCTGCCAGAAAATAACGTGAATCGCTTACAAACGGGCTTTTAGGGTAAGAAGAAACATAAGCTTCAAACTTAGGTATGGCCTGCGCATATTTTTCACTGAAGTACAGAGATTTAGCAGCTTCATATTCAATGCTTTCTAGAGCACCGCTTTCGGGGTTAGATGTCTTGTAACGCGCCAGGTAACCGTCAAATTCTTCGCTGCGGTCCTGGTTTGCAAGTGCATCCTGAAGGCTGTATAAAGCACTGCTAGCCACCGGAGAAGACGGGTACTCATCCATCACACGTTTAAAGTCCACAATGGCGTCATTGTAGCGCTGCACATTGGTATAAGCAATACCGCGCTTCTGCAAAGCGTTCGGCACCAGCTTGCTTTCTGCCTTAGTTTGAATAAGTGCGGTAAAACCGGTTATTGCCGGCTGGTAATTACCTGCTTCAAAATCGATGAGCGCGCGTTGGTACTGGGCAGCATCCGCATAGCGTGAATTTGGGAACTGCGTCTGCACCGTCTGCAGGTTTTGCAATGCCTGGTCGCGTTTGCCGGTAATGCTTAGCACCACCCCCTTCTGAAAGTAGGCATAATCACGGTCAGGTGAGTTAGAGGCTATTACCCGCTCATACAGCCCTAAAGCCTCGCTATATTTTTTGTCCACATAATAGCAGTCGGCAAGGCGCAACGTAGCGTCGTGGTAGTTCACGTTGCTAGGCTGAATCACATCTAAATAGGCTTTAAAATGAGTGAGAGCCCGTTCGTACTGCTTTGTGTTGTAATAAGCGTAGCCGGCACCGTACCTCGCTTTAATATAATATTCAGAGTTAGTGGCCGGCGCATTTCTGAAAACGGCTCCGTAACTGTTTATGGCATCTTCGTAGCGTTGCCCGATAGAGTAAGCCTCTCCTTTAAGGAAATGGCTGCCTGCTGTCACCTCTTTATCGTAAGGGTACTCCAGCGATTTGTCGAGCATGGTAACAGACTGGGCGAACTTGGCATCGTTAAACAAATTAACAGCATGGAAGTAGGTTACCCGTTGGTAGGTTTGCAGAATACGCCAGCTTTTTTTCGGGAGGCTCTCAATGTGGCGAATGGCATCCGGATAGTTGTTCGAGTTAAAATAAGCCTCGCTTAGCAGGTTGTCGGCATCAGCGCCTTGCTCCGAATCCGGGTAGTCGTTGGTAAAGCTGGCAAGCGAGTTAATTACCTCCCGGAAGTTACCCAGTTCGTAGTTAACCTGGGCATATTTTACCGTTGCTGCTTCGGTTACGCTTTTGTCGATGTTGTTTTTGCGGGCCTGGTCAAAGGCAGTGAGTGCAAACTGCTTGTTGTTTTCTTTTAAGTAGCTTAAGCCGAGGTAGTAGGCGGCGTTCTGCCCAAGAGCCGTTTTCTTCAGGGCGATATCCTTGAAGTTGGCGATGGCATTTTTAAAGTTATCGTTTTTGTAGTCGGTAAAAGCGATCTTGTATTGAACCACCTCATCGAGGGTACGCTTGCCCTGGGCATATTGCGTAAAATAGGTAGCGGCCGTGGCATAATCTGCCTTCTGGTAATAGGCATCGCCCACAAGCAATGCAATTTCATCGGCCTGGGCTGGCTTGGGTGTGGCGGCCAAAGATGCTTCGCCGTATCTTATAACCTCGTAAATGTCGTTCTCCTTATAAAGAATCTCTGTTACCATGTAAGGCACGATCTGCTGGTAAGCTTCGTTCTTCTCCGCAATTTTCAGATCGGTTTTGGCCGCCGTGTAGTCACCGTTGCGATAGGCAATGTACCCGGCATAGTAGTTAGAGGCGTAGGCAAAACGGTGCTCTTCGGTTCTGAAGCCCGTGGTCTTGTTTTTGTCGAAGTAGATTTTGGCGTTATCAAAATCTTTGGTGGCAAAGTAGGAGTAGCCCAGCTTGAACTCCAGTTCCTTATTCTGCTTAATGCCAAGCAAATGCGTTGGCGCCTGCACCAGAAAATCTACCGCCTTTTTATAGTCTTTGTTCTCGAAATAGTAAAGTCCTAACTCGTAGTTCGCCAGCGCTGTTTTGGGGTGAGCCGGATACTTGGCTGTAAAAGCCAGAATTTGCTGTTCCGCATCCGGATGAAGCAGGTACAAGCCGCTTAAAGCATAATAATATTGCGCATCGGCAGTTTTGGCATCGTCACCGATAAGCGTAATGTATTTCTGAAACGCCTCCTGCGCCGACCCATACTTTGCCCGATCAAAAAGTTCGATTGCTTCATGGAAATGTCGTTCCTCAGAAGTTAAAACCTGCGTATGCTGTGCTTCAGCCAAGTGTGCTCCGCCAGCCATTACCGTTGCAAGCGCTACTTTGTAAGCTATCTTCATATATTCTTTTCTGCCCACTTTCTGGACTAAACGTTGATCTTTTTGTTGTACCCGCGGTGGCTTCCACCAAATTCAAAGTTAATAAAAAAAGCTTAGCTGCAGCCTGTTCTGTACCTGCTACAGACAAAGGTTTACCATATAATTTCAGATCTCCGGCTTATCTTCCTTCAATGGCTTTACAACTGAATTATTGTGCAGCCCCAGGTTTTTTCTTTTAGCCTCTTCCAATTTTTCAGTGTGTGACTGAACTTACCGGACTCAGAACGGTATCGCCTTAAGAAAAACAACACTCGTACTTCGTAGCACGAATCACGATTATAAATTCATATTGGGATTATGGAGCGGCAAATTGAATTGCTGTTTATACAAAGGCAAAAAACTGCGTTATGCGTTTAAAACTGGTTAGCAAAAAAACCATTTAACACCTAATGTCTCGTATAAACGACGGGCGAGGCCGTCGTTTATACAATGTTGTACTAAACCTACGGTAGTTTTTTGTATATTAGTGGCTGAGTTCTTCAGTCATTAATTTGATGTTTTTTAAAATGATTAAGTATTTGGTAATCAATAAATTATACTTTCAATTTTCCATGAAAGTTAATTATATGTCATTGATTATCAATTAATTGCATCAAATTTCCCTAAAACGAAAAACCCTATATAATAAGGTGTATCGCAACCGGTTAAGTACAACCCGGCCTTCATTGTAGGCACTCCGTGCCCAACGAAGACCTAGTTGTTGGGCTTAGTTATTTTTCATTTTCTGTTGCTCCTCCAAAAGCCTTTCTCTGAATGTTTTAGGCTTGACATATGCAATGGCATTCCATTCTTGTTTGACATGGTCGAAGGCGAACCTTTGTGTGGGTTGGTACCTTTCTGTGCCTCCACAACTTATAGCTAGGTTGATTTTAGTGAAGTATGGTCGTCCGTTGTAAAAGAATACACCTCTTCTAGCTGTGTAATCGACTGGGCCGATATTAATATCAACCGTATCATCAGCGATGACTTTATGGACTACTCTCCAAATGGTCAGTCCGTTTTTCTCTTTAAGCGCAAGTTTTGTTAACTCCTTGCCTGTTGGGAAAGTGATGTTTTTTACTGTGATTTTGTCCTTTATTTTCTCTGTATTTTCTGTCAACTCAAAATATTGAGGTTCGTTCGAGCTTTTCAAATAGTCGAGATTTTCTATAGTTGCTAAATATAGGCTTGTATAGTCTTCTTTTTGGGAAGACTCTGTTTGTCCATTAGCAGAACTGAAAAACAAACAAGAAAATACAACAGCCAATATTTTTTCCATTTCATTAATTCTAATTAAGCCCAACAATTAGCAACTAACAACCAAACCCCAACCAAATTATTCAAATCAAAATGCCCTCCAGAAGAATTTTAATGCTTTTGGTGCCAAGGGTCTACACAGCCAGCGCACGTGGCACCGGGTGCAGAATTTTGAAAACCAACTCTCTCAGGATCTCGGCATCGGACATGTTGCCGCCCTGAATGCCTTTTACCTGTAAATCGGCCACCCTTATAAAGTGAATGATATCGATGGTTTTTTGTGCCGGGTAAACCCGCAGCGCGTGCAGGTACTCTTTGGCCAGAAAACCCCGGTTGCCCAGGCTTTTACGCACAGCTGCCTCCGACTTATCAGCGTTCATGTGCAACACCAGGAGCTTTGTAAAAAAGGAGAACAGCAGCGACAGGTTCGGAATCAGGGGGTTGTTCTTCGGGTTCGATTCGAAATAATGAATAATGCGGTGCACTTTCAGAGCATCCTGCTGAATAAGGGCCGTCTGAAGTTCAAAAATATTGTATTCCTTACTGATGCCCACGTTCTCCTGCACTACCCGCTCATCTATGGTTTGGCCAGGCTTCAGGTTCAGGAGCAGTTTATCTATTTCGTTTGCCTGCCGCGACAGGTCCGAGCCAATGAACTCGCTCAGGAGCAGCACGGCTTTTGGCGTTGCCTGCAGTCCTTTCTCTTTGATGTAGCTTGTTACCCAACCCGGAATCTGGTTGTCGTAAAGCTTTTTGGTGGTGAGCAGCACAGCAT
This sequence comes from Pontibacter qinzhouensis, assembly GCF_008017455.1. GTDB lineage: Bacteria > Bacteroidota > Bacteroidia > Cytophagales > Hymenobacteraceae > Pontibacter > Pontibacter qinzhouensis. The sequence goes on from NZ_VRTY01000027.1 coordinate 60,774, forward strand.
GTTTGCCTACTACTTTGGCCAGCGATTTGCGCCCATCCAGCGATTTATGCTTAAAGCACAGCACCAGGATGGTAGACGGAAGCGGGTTCTGCAGGTACGTCTCCAGTTGTTTCATGCCCTCCTCTTTCTCAATGTCCGGCACCGATTGCGCCTCTTTCACGATTACTACCTGCCGCTCCGACATCATCGGGAAGCGCTTGGCCTGCAGCAGAATGGTAGCAACATCGGCGTCTTTGCCATAGATCACCACCTGGTTAAAGCCTTTCTCATGCTCCTGCAGCGCATTGGCTTCTATATAATCCGAAATCAGGTCGATGTAGTAAGGCTCTTCGCCCTGCAAAAAATACACAGGGGCAAACAGCCGTTTCTTCAGTTGCTCCAGAATACCTTCAGGTGTTTGCGACATATATATTTTTTACTATATAAAGAAATGAAATTGGCTGCTGCTCCTGATCCTCCAACAACAGATGTGCCAGGTTCAAGGCAGAAATGCCTCACAAAGGTAAAGCATCAAAATTAATTTCTGAACTCTTATAACAGGGAAATGCCTGGCACCAGGTTAAGTTTTTATAACACCTGAAGCTCAGATTATTTAAATAAAAATGGCCTTCCAAAGACATTTTATGATAAAACCCTCAAGGGTTCAGGTTTATTGCAGGCACTGTTTATGTTTGTTAGGCAGCAGATCAACTTAATACCTTTGCTGCCGTACCTCCACTGCAACTACACCTGCTACTACTTATTTCAGAACAGGCAGGTAACTGTATAAACTGTAGTATTCTATACCGGCTGCACCAGTGCTCCTTCTGTGGCTGCAGGTGCATCAAAAACTGATTTTCCGTAACAAACCATTATGCAGGAACTACCGCAACAAGCCTGGCATGCGCTGCCGGCACAGGAAGTAATAAAAAATCTGGAAACAGATCCGCAAGTAGGGCTGCAACAGGAAGAGGCAACCAGCAGACTCGATAAGTTTGGCCGGAACCTCTTTACCCAGAAAGAAGGGCAATCTAACCTCGTGCTGTTCCTGCTCCAGTTCCACCAGCCACTTATCTATATCTTGCTGGCTGCAGCCGCCATCACCTTTTTCCTGAAGGAGTACATCGATTCTTCTGTAATTTTTGGCGTAGTGCTCGTGAATGCCATCATTGGTTACTTTCAGGAATCGAAAGCAAAACAAGCTATAAATGCCCTTTCTAAAGAGCTGAAGACGGAGGCGCTGGTGTTGCGTAACGGCAGCAAAGCAAGGATGGATGCGGAGGAGCTGGTGCCCGGCGATGTGGTGCTGCTGAAATCCGGCGATCGTGTGCCGGCTGATCTGCGCCTGCTGGAGGTTAAGAACCTGAAAGTAGACGAATCGGCGCTTACAGGAGAGTCGTTGGCCGTAGACAAGCAAGCGCAGCAGGTGGATGCCGATACCGTGCTGGGCGACCGGGTGTGCCTGGCCTTTGCCACCACCAACGTTACTTTCGGCACAGCAACAGGCGTGGTAATTGCCACCGGCGACGCCACGGAAGTAGGAAAGATATCGGAATCTATAGCCAGTGCCGTAGACCTTGAAACTCCTCTTACAAAACAGATATCGAATTTCAGCCAGATTTTGCTTTATGCGATATTGGCCTTGTCGGTGGTTTGCATTATCATAGGGCTGGTGCGCGGGCAGAGCTTTACGGAGATTTTTATGGCAGCAGTGGCCCTGGCAGTCGGGGCTATACCAGAAGGTTTGCCAGCCGCCATCACCATTATGCTCTCGCTGGGCGTGTCTAACATGGCCAA
>NZ_VRTY01000028.1 GCF_008017455.1 Pontibacter qinzhouensis
GATCAGCGTAATGAGCTGCACCAGCATCAGGAGGACCGAGGTCAGCAGCCATTCCTGCACCCAGGCAATGGTCCAGGCGCCGGTAGCCAGGTTGTTCAGTATAAAAAAGGTGCCGATGCGGCGCGTGGCGGCATTGGCCTCATGGTTCAAGTCTGCTTTAAAGGCTTTCAGGAGGTGGTAAATGCAAAAGGCCGCCAAAGCTACATAAATGACTCCCCAAATAGCGAACGTAATGCCAGCCGGTGTAAAAAGCGCCGGATACTTACTAGAAACATCGCCAATCGTCTGGTTGTTAAATAGTTTCAGTTGTGTTAGTTGCGAAGGCAACAGATGTACCAGGAAAAAAATGGCATTTAAAACGGCAAGAGTTTTAGTTTTATTCATACAGAAAACCTTCGAAAGTCAGGAGTATCGCTATTTTTATATACAGATACCACTTACTATAGAAAATTGTTCGTTCAGTACCCTACATAACAAATGACGTAGGTGATGATAATTTAAAAATAAATAGAATATAAAGGGAATCAGCTAGCATATTTCCTTGTATATTGATCTCCGAAATTACCTTGAGGTCGAACATCATTGCCCATACCTATTTTTTGCAAGCAGCATCCTTAAAACCTGTTCTGGCTAACCATTTAACTTTAAAGAATGGAAATAACATAGGTCTGGCATGCCAGGCTGTTATGAAAGGTAAGCAGGACTTCAGGAATGGGATAGAAACAGCAGAACCAATTAAAACCATCCATATTTACTTGTGCCATGAAAACCATAGCGACAGAAGAAACACAAGCCCTTACCCAGGAGTTTAAAATGGCCAGGGGCTGGTTCATTTTTACTTGCATAGCAGCACCCCTGCTGATTTCCCTCTTCCTGTTTATGTTGGTAATGCCTTTTGTGCCCGCCCTAAACGACGGTATGGGCGATGGTGCTGCCTATTTTTTTGTTCCCCTCTCGCTGGTGATGATCGCTGTTATGGTTCTGGGCTGGCTTGATGCTATAAAGGGGCGCTTTCTAATCTCCGAGGATAGTGTAAAATCCATCGGTGTTTTTTCAGTTAAAACATTGCTTTTAGAAGATATAAAAGGATTTAGAGTATCGGAGCATTATATTTTTATTGAACCTCAGAGCAGCAATCAGAAAAAGATAAAGATAAGCTTGTACCTGGGCAGAAGCCAGGATATACTGAACTGGTTGCAGCTGCACTTTCCTGATTTGGATTTACTGCACGCGGAACAGGAAGAGCAGCAAATTCTGCAGAACGAAGAACTTGGCTGGACTCTTGAACAACGGGAAGAGAAGTTACAAAAGGCGCGCAAAACTGCCAAAATTCTCAATTGGGCCGGAGGTCTGGTGGCAGCCTGGACCCTGTTCTGGCCGCAACCTTATGCCTTCGCTATACTGGTTTGCCTGGCACTTCCTGTAATCGTTGTATGTGTTCTAAAATTGTTTTCAGGCTTAATTCGCCTAGACGAACGGAAAGACAGTGCTTACCCTTCGGTATTATGGGCTGTGTTAGGTCCTTGCTTAAGCTTAGCGATTCGGGCTTTGTTAGATTTTAACATTTTCAGTTTCGATAACTTATGGGTGTTGATGGGGCTTGTAGTGGTTACGTTTTTAGTCCCTCTCCTTTTAGGCAGCAAAGAGTTTTCTTTTACTACAGCCAAAGGTCTGGCCATGTTTGCGGGAATTTTTATGACAATAGCCGCTTACGGATATGGTGCAGTGGTAACAGTAAACTGTGTGTTCGATACCTCAGCGCCTGAATTTTACGAAGCCGAAGTGACAGGCAAAAGAATCAGCACAGGCAAAACCACCACCTACTACCTGGAGCTAACTCCCTGGGGCCCGCAGACCGAAGCAGACGATGTATCGGTTTCTAAGGAGTTATATGAACTGGTAGATTCCGGAGATGAGGTGAGTGTTTACTTTATGAAAGGCTACCTCGGTGTGCCATGGTTCATGGTAACAGAATAAACTATCAGTCGCAAACTCTTATTGTGGCATCTAGTCCTTCGCCAAAATTTAATACAAGAAATTAAAAATGATGCTGGCGCGAGTGTCCTCTCTCGTACCAACTATTCCGCGGCCACTGGCTGCCTTAAAATTCCATTGCAGAGTGCATATTGCTTTACTAATAGAATTGAAGAAGCGCTAAGAACATGCAAAAAATTATTATCAGGTAAAATAACCCGTTCCAGCAATAGGTTCTAAATTATTCAAATGAAAACAGCCTCCAGAAGGTTTTTCGTCAGAAATTCGCCAAGGGTCTATCAGTTTTGCAGTAGTTAAAGGATCATACAGAAACAGCTTTCCAGATCGTTTCCTGCCATTGCACAAATTTTTACACACCCAGCATAATCCGGTGACATCTGTCATGTAAGGGCATGATCATCGTCATGTTAATAAAAGAGTCTAAGGTGTTTTTTTGTTATACCAATTGAACAAAAACCAACACGTATGACAAGGTCACTACTCAGCAATGCGGTTATGATAGGAACCATGGGCCTTTTTGGCCTGGGTGCTCTAACATCCTGTGGCACCAAGGCCACTAACGCCGCTACACCCTCTTCCTCATTAGCAACTGACACAGGTCCGCTTCCTACCATAGAGGCTCAACTAACAGATGCTCCGCTTGTGCCAGCGCCTATTACCCGAAAAAAACCGGCAAAAGTCATCGTACGGCTTGAAGTTACGGAAGTAGTTAAAAAGCTTGCTGATGGCGTGGATTACACTTTCTGGACCTTTGGCGGTTCGGTGCCAGGCAAATTTATAAGGGTGCGGCAAAACGATGAGGTGGAGTTTCACCTCATGAACCACCCCGACAGCAAAAATCCACATAACATAGACCTGCACGCTGTAACAGGCCCGGGTGGTGGTGCGAGTGCCACATTTACTGCTCCCGGCCAGGAAACTGTGTTCAATTTTAAAGTTCTGAATCCCGGACTTTATGTATACCATTGCGCCACCGCCCCGGTAGGCATGCACATTGCCAACGGTATGTACGGCTTAATAATGGTGGAGCCGGAAGAAGGCATGGAACCTGTAGACAAGGAGTTCTACATTATGCAGGGCGATTTTTACACCAAGGGCGGTTTCGGAGCTCCCGGCCTGCAGCCCTTCGATATGGAGAAAGCGCTTGACGAGAAGCCATCGTATGTTGTGTTTAACGGTTCGGTTGGTGCCCTTACCGGCGATAACGCCATTACGGCCAAAGTAGGCGAAAAAGTTCGATTGTTTGTAGGCAATGGCGGCCCGAACCTGGTGTCTTCTTTCCACGTGATAGGTGAGATTTTCGACAAAGTATATCCTGAAGGCGGCTCCAACACAAACACGAACGTGCAGACAACCCTGGTTCCGGCAGGTGGATCGGCCATTACTGAATTTAAAGTGGATGTGCCCGGCAATTATGTGCTGGTCGACCATTCAATTTTCAGAACATTTAATAAAGGTGCTCTGGGCATGCTGAAAGTGGAAGGCCCGGATAACCTGGCCATTTACTCAGGGCAAACTACTCAGAAAATTTACCTGCCTGAAGGTTCCACAGTGCAGGAAATGCCAAAATCTGTTTCTCCGCTGGCATCTGTTGCCACCAACAAAGACATGCGCGTAGACCTGGGCAGAACCCTTTACGCCCAGAACTGCCAGGCTTGTCACCAGGCCGAAGGTCAGGGTATAAAAGGAGCCTTTCCACCACTTGCTAAATCCGATTTCCTGAATGCCGATGTTAACCGCTCGATTGGCGTAGTGGCACACGGGCTGGAAGGCCAGATAAAAGTTAACGGAGAAGTCTATAACAGCACCATGCCTAAGCTGAAGCTGACGGATGAGGAAATTGCTAACGTTATGACCTATGTGCTGAACAACTGGGGTAACAAAGGCGGCGAAGTATCGCTCGATCAGGTTAAAAAAGCCAAACTCAGTTACAAACATTAACCTCTAACCCTGCATGGCCATGATACAGGCACTACTGATTATAACATTAATCTTTGGAGGTTGCCTGGTAGCACAGGCACAAAAGAGCGCACCTGCCGCCATGGTAGAAGTGGCAGGTGGCACTTTTGTGCCGCTCTACGGCAGCAACAACCAGGCTGTGTCGGTGCCCGGTTTCCTGCTGGACAAGTACCCTGTTACGAATTCAGAATTTGAAGCCTTTTTGGCCGCAAACCAGAAGTGGAAGAAGTCGGAGGTGAAAAAGCTGTTTGCAGATGCAGGTTATCTGAAGCATTGGGCCGGTAACGCCGAAGTAGGAGAGGAGGCCGAAAAGCTAAAAGATAGTCCGGTGGTAAATGTGTCGTGGTTTGTGGCAAAAGCTTACTGCGAGTGCCAGGGCAAGCGGCTGCCAACTGTTAATGAGTGGGAATATGCTGCCATGGCCAGCGAAACTAAACGCAACGCAGCCAGCGACCCCGGCTTTTACCAGCGCAGCCTCGACTGGTATAGCCAGCCCAACCCTAAATACCTGCCACCTGTGCAGCAGAGCTTCCGCAATGTGTATGGGCTCTATGGCATGATCGGTCTGGTCTGGGAGTGGACATCAGATTATAACTCTGCCCTGATAGTAGGTGAATCGCGGGCAAATGCCAGCCTCGACCGGCAATTATTTTGTGGTGCCGGCTCTACCGGAGCCAGCGATGTTAAAAATTATGTGGCCTTTATGCGGTATGCCTTCCGGTCGAGTCTAAAACCAAATTATACGGTTACTAACCTGGGGTTTAGGTGTGCCCGCAATGCCTCTGTAAAAGTTACTGCTTCACGTTAAATCAAAAAAAATGAAAAGCTCTGTTCTTTTATTTTCCCTGTTGCTGCTCGTTACTGTTTTCTCTTGCCAGGAGCAGAAAGAAGCAAGTTGCTGCACCAAACCAGCTACGGCCACGGCCACTAAAAGCACTGTTAAAACGGTGTCCGGTACTTTACCTGACATGTCGTTGTACCAACTGAGTTCGGAGTGGCAGAACCAGGCAGGCATTACCCAGCCATTGGCACAGCTCAAGGGCAAGGTGCAATTGGTGGCTATGGTATATACCCACTGCCGCTACGCCTGCCCCCGCATTATTGCCGACCTGAAACGCATAGAAAGCTCTCTGGATGAATATAAGCGGGATGATGTAGGCATTGTGCTGATAACCATGGACCCTGACCGAGACACGCCAGAAAAGCTACGGCAGTTTGCAAGCGCCAACCGCCTCGACCCCAGCCGCTGGACCCTGCTCACCAGCAGCCACGACAACATAAGGGAACTGGCGGCACTCCTTAACATGAAGTATAAAACTGAGCTTGACGGTGAAATTTCGCACGCTAACATTATAAGTGTTCTTACCACAACCGGAGAGCTTGTGCACCAACAGGAAGGTTTAGGCTTGGACCCAGACGAAACCATTAAAAGCATTAAAGCCCAACTGCAACGTATTTGAGTAGCTGGAGAGCACAGGTTTCATGAAGCAAGACTGCTGTAGGTATAATAAGTTTAATGGCTGATAGTATACATTCTGGAAAAATGGAGCAGATGTATTGCACCATATTTTAGGCTCCTGTTTACTCCTATTCGATCTCCTGCAGGCACTGTCTTTTTGCATCTGCAGGAGATTAATGTGTATAGCTTGCACGAAATTAAGTGATAAAGGCCATTTTTTTTGATGATCTAAAGCTGCCTTAATTCATTTTTACCTTTCTAATTTTGGGTTAATTGGTGCAGTAACTTAACTACTGCAGCTTTACAATCCGTTGCCATTCGTTCAGGAAATCTTTTTTCCTGCTGATGGGTACATGAAGCCTGAACCTAACTCATTTATTTATAATGAATAGACGTTTACTCTCTGCCTTTTTATCTGCTAGTATAAGTTTTGTTTTTCTACAGCAATCGGTTTTGGCGCAGGTTACTTTTACCGGGCAGCTACGAACCCGCACCGAACTGCGCGATGGCCAGGGCAGCTTACCTTTGCCGGGTGCTAAAGCCAGTCTGTTCACGAACCAACGTACCAGGCTCAACCTGGGCTACAACACCGACCGGTACAGGTTTTTTGTATCCGGGCAGGAGGTACGGGTGTGGGGCTCCGATCAGTCTACGATCAGTAACCTGGAAGGAGGCAAGTTCTTTATGCACCAGGCTTTCGGCGAAATTATTCTGAGCGACACCTCTGGCATTAAAGTAGACAACCTTTCCTTAAAAGTAGGTCGGCAGGAAATTGTGTATGATGACGCCAGGCTCCTGGGCAACCTCGACTGGTTGCAGCAGGGGCGCAGGCACGATGCCCTTATCCTGAAGTTCAGCCACAAGGGTTGGGTGGCAGATGCCGGTGTAGCTTTTAACCAGAACCACGGGAAAGATACGCCCAACCGATCAGGAAATATTTACAACGGAATTCCGGCAGCTCCTGTAGTGCCCGGCACCAATGCCATCGGCATGATGTACAAGTCTATGCAATACGGCTACTTTGCCAGAACCGGATCATTCGGGAAACTCAGTGCCCTTGTATTTAAAGACGATTTTCAGCGGATGGAGCTGACAGAAGGGGTTAACACACCGGTTGCTGGCGTCAATAGCCGAATTACCGTTGGAGGTGCCTTGTTTTCGAAGGTATCAGACAAAATACAGGTGAATGCGGCTGCTTATTACCAGGGCAACAAAGACCGGTTTGGCAACACCCTCGATGCGCATAATTATACTGCAGATGTTGCTTACGCAGCTGGCAAATTTGTCGTAAACCCTGGCTTCGATTACCTATCCGGCAACAACACCACCGAGCCTGGTCGGGTAAATCGCCACTTCGACCCCCTCTATGGCACACCACACAAATTCTGGGGCCTGATAGATTATTTCTTTGTAGCCGATCCGTATGGGGTGGAGGGGGTACCGACGCGCTCACCGGGCCTGGTCGATATCTTTATACGGAACAGGTATAACGTGAATAACAAGTTGGTGGTAATGCTCGACCTGCACGAGTTCTACGCTGCCAATGCTGTGGCCGACAGAGCCGTGAACCCGGTGGGGAACCTGGGCGACAGCAGGCGTTTAGGAACAGAGATAGACTTTGTGTTGAATTACAGCCTCCTGAAAGAACTGAACATAGAGGCCGGTTACGCCACCATTTTTGCAACTCCTGCACTCGATGTGCTGAAAGCCCCGGCCACCTACAAGCAGGACAGAGGGCAGTGGGCTTACCTGATGCTGAATTTTACCCCTAACTTTTTGGCAAAGCAGGAGCCGCGCCAACCTTAAGCCAGTGGTGGCCTGAACTTGTTTTGAAAAAAAGAAGCTGCTTTGTTGGCTGATCTTCTTTTACCAGACAGCCTATAAAAACTTAGAAAAAGTAGAAAGCTGCTAACTGACTGGTAATGACAAGGTTATGTTGCTGTTTTGGGTTGATGCGTTTTTGTATTTTAAGCATATTCAGAATTCGTAACATCAGATCAAAGGCAGGAACTACAGGTAATTCAAAATCTTTAGAAAATTGCATCTGCTAACCGCAACGGCAGCTCTATATTAAGCGTATGCCAGAAACAAACGCTTATAATTTTCACTTATGTCATACTTGTTTCAGGATTGGGAAGCAAATAAAGGGAATTTGAAAGGCAGATTAGTTATGGTACTTTTCCGCCTGGCCCGGCCTGCTTCTATTAATATATTTTTCAGAATGCTCTGGTTGCCGTACCTGGCTTTTTATAAAGTTTTTGTAGAGTGGTTTCTGTGCATCGAACTCCCACACTGGACCTCGGTAGGCAAAGGCTTACGCTTGTTTCATGGGCAGGCACTCGTTGTGAACGGCTGCACCACCATAGGCGATAACTGTTACCTCCGGCAATCGACTACCATCGGGAACATTATACGCGAAGACGGCTCCTTCTCCAGTTCTCCGGTTATCGGCAACAATGTAGAAATCGGGGCTAATGTTTGTATTATCGGAGATATAAGAGTTGGGAATAACGTAAAAATTGGTGCTGGCTCTGTGGTGGTAAAAGATATACCAGACAACGCCATTGTGGTAGGCAACCCTGCCCGTATTATCAGAATAAATGAGCCGGTGCAACGTATGCTGCGCATCGAGCCAGAATTTTTACAAAAACTAGGCTAAGGCAATTCAGCCGGTAAGCGCAGGTAAAATGTTGAATTAAATCCTTTGGGAGGCTGCTGATTATGCTAATAAAATCAGCCTTCCAAAGGATTTTTTGCGTTTTTACCTCAAGGGTAGCTCTTGTATGGCTACATCCTTTTCTTTTCTCTTGAAGTTTGGGATAGTACATTCTGAACTATAAAGTACCTGCTGCACGATTGTAGAAACAGTCCGTAAAAGGCTTAAAGGCTTTTTGAGGAGAAATTTAACTTCATGCTAACGGATAATATTTTTTGATGGTAAATTGCAGTACATCTGACACTATTTTGAAGAAGGAAATGGACAATAACCAGCATACTATAAATACCCGATCATTAGAAGCCCTTTTAACTTTATCGAGTGGAGGTTACAAAGCTTTTTTATACGATTGCGATGGCACCCTCGCCGATAATATGCAAGCGCATAAGGATACCTATGTGCAGGTAGCTGCAGACGATGGCGTTGCAATAGATCCGGCTATTATTGATGAGTTTGCCGGCCTCCCGATACCGGCTGTGGTAGAAGAAATTAACAAACGCTACAGCAGCACCTTCGACCCAGCTGCTTTCACCGATTTAAAGTCGGCTTTGTACTACAAGGAGTATATCGACAGAATTAAACCGGTGCAGTTTGTCGTAGATCACCTGGTAAGCCATGTCGGGAAGGTTCGGATTGCTGTTGTATCGGGTGGCTCCCGCAAAATGATCGGGAAAACGCTGGAGGTGCTGAAAATTGCCCATCTGGTGGAGGTGCTGGTATGTGCCGAAGACATAGCCAAAGGCAAACCAGATCCGGCTCCTTTTCTGCTGGCAGCCGAACAGTTAGGCGTGGCTCCCGAAGATTGCCTGGTGTTTGAGGATGGTACACCGGGAACTTTAGCGGCAGAGGCTGCAGGTATGAAGTGGATCAGGATAGACAAGGTACTGACGGAGAATTCTGCTGCAGCAGGTGTGGCATTCAGAAATTAACCTGTTGCATTGGCATTATGATGGCGCGAGCGTATTATTCCGCGGCCTCCCGGCTGCTTTGAACATGCTACGCAGAGATGGATCTTCTAAGAACTAACTTGGGGAGCACTAACCATATATTTTTCTGTTTAATCGCATTTTTTTCATTCTTCCAGAATCTTAAGGTTTGGAAGAAAAGCCGAAGGGTTATTTATAAGAGTTTATACAGTTTCACGTACTGTAATAGCTGTTACAGTACGTGAAACTGTTATTTTGCCTGCAATCCTATTCGATTAATACCTAATAATATTCCTAAATAAAGGCAACTGATTTTAGCAGTTTTATCCCAACTTCTAATTTTTACTTTTGCTGTGAAGCAGCAGCCAGTATCTCCTGTACAATAACTAAAGATTCAACAAGCTTAAACAGCGACAAAACCTAGACTATACATTATTGAAGAATTTACTATATTTAGTTAGAAATCTACCTGTTCTTTTAAAAGTAAATGTATATGAACAACTTACTTGCTGAAACTAAAAAGGTGCCGCCGGAGACACAAGAAGCTTTAATCAGCACCTTACAAGCCCGTTTTGCAAAACATAAGCAGCGGCATGAGGGGCTGGTATGGGCGCAAGTGCAGGCAAAACTGGAGGCGAGCGCTGAAAAATGCTGGTCGCTGCAGGAAATGGAAATAACCGGTGGTGAACCAGATGTTATAGGATTTGATGAGCAAACGGGTGAGTACATTTTCTGCGATTGTTCCGCTGAGAGCCCGAAAAGAAGAAGAAGTATTTGCTTTGACCGGGAAGCGCAGGAGTCGAGGAAAGAGCATGCCCCAAAAAATAATGCCGTGGATATGGCTGCCGCCATGGGCATCGACCTGCTGACAGAAGAGCAGTACCGTGCACTACAAAAGTTAGGTGAGTTCGATTTAAAGACATCGAGCTGGATTCAGACACCTGCTGCTATTCGAAAATTAGGTGGCGCCTTAATTTGTGATCGGCGATATAATCATGTTTTCGTGTACCATAACGGAGCCCAATCTTACTACAGTGCCAGAGGGTTCCGTGGAATTTTAAGAGTATGATTCTGACGGTGCTTTGAAAAAATTTGTGCTAAAGCGTTTGAACCCTTGACTGATTTTGGTCCTTTTTTCTTTTGAAGGTCCCTTTCATTTGAATAATTTGCCATGACCTCGAATTTATTTTCTACAACTCTACTACCAGCAAGTAATCTGTTATGCTATAGACCCTTGGCAAGTTTTGCTCGAAAATTCTTCTGGATACCGTTTTTATCTGAATAATCTGAAATTGAGGTAGGGCAGTAGATAATTTAACCATAAAAATGCTATTCCTCTATTAGTTTTGTTTAAAAGAAACTGCCGTATCATGGATCTGGACTCCTGCCCGAAAGCTGCTTTTAATTGCAAAAAGCAATGGCGGAGAGTGAATTTGGACAAGAACCTGGGCAACTTAAGGACTATTAAGCTTATGAAATTGCCTTGATCGACCTGTGCCAACTGTTTGTCGCACTATCTGTACTGCTATGCTAGTGCTGTGTCCTCAGCTATACCAGCAATATTTTAAAAGGTCTACTCAAAATGAAGATTTCGGCACCTGCAAAGCCTATCATAGCTGCCTAAGGCTATAAAAAAATGGCCCGAGTTTTCCTGCTCGGGCCATTGTAATTTTTAATATGACTAGGTCGTTCCTATTTGTTTTTGACGAACCTAACCGGAATGTGTGGCGGGTTAAAGCCAACAGGTTGACCTGAGAAAGAAGAGTATGTATCGCTTGGCAACTGGATGATTTTAAAAACAATGGGATTGTCTTGTGCATCGGTGTTGGCTGTCCAGAGCAGGCAGTTCGTGCCTTTGCCATTCGGGTTACCGTTCGTTACCAGCAGGTTACCAGGCACCGCATTAAATCCTGATTTGTTATTGGCATATCCGTCTTGTTTCAGCCAGCCTTTCGCAGACATCAACTGACCTAACAACCGCTTAGACTGTATATCAGACCCATCTGTGGTCTCCCAAATTTCATTATAAACAATTCCCTGAGACGTTAAAAGAGCAAGATAATCCTCGCGTGTAGGAACTCGCCAGCCTGTAGGTACCTGTATTGCTGCTACATCCTGGTATTTAAGAAAAGTGCCATACTCAGGGTTATCAGCATCACTTAATCCACCTGGTCCTGCATAGTTTACAGACATCCACTCCAGGTTACCAATGGTCACAGAAGGATAATATTTGTCACCGATCTGCACATAGGTACCTGAGCTTGGTGGCTGGGAGTACAGTTCACCCGGGTTGTTTGGTACATTAGTACCTCCTTCCAACTTCTTAAATTTAACTGAAATCTGCATCCCTCCGTCGAGGCGTTTTGCCGTCATTATATTTTGGGAGCTCGTATAAGTAGAGGCCTCCGGGTTCAAAAAAACTGTGTGATAAGCCTTCATTTCTGAACTGATAATATCAGATTCCCGGAAGCCGGAGTATTTGTTGCTGAACACCCGCTTTTTGCCTGATTTTGCATGAAAGGTAATACTGGTCGGGTTGGTTTTGTGCTCTAGCGTACCGGTTATTTTGTACATGTACTGCTTCACTTCATCTCCCACATTTGTGACATCAGAAGTATACTCCACGGCATTTTTCCCGTCCGCAGTCATCACAATTGTTCTGAACTCCCGGAAGCCCTGTGCTCCTTGAAAAGTACCTTCGTCCCAATTGGCAGATAAAGGACCCTGATTATCGTCTATGTACCAGGTTCCCACAAACTTTGCCGGTATAGAGGTAAATGGCGTTTCAAACACTTCTCCATCAGTGGGGACTGTGGGGTCGGTAGGACCTGTTGGCTTAGTGTCTTCTTTTTCACAGCTACTGAATGCAGCTAGAGCACCCAACAGGAGGGTAGGTAACATACTTTTAAACATTTTCATAATCAATAGTTTTATTTTGTTGTAGGATTTAGGAATGAGTAGTAATAACTAGAAAATTGCTATTTTTAATGATTTACTTATTTTATTGTATTTTGACAATTAATATGCCATGTTAATAAAGTGTATAATAGCTTCTATTTTAGAGTAGTTTTGCCTGAAAGATGTTCATTACTGAACATGAGCTGTTCCATAATAGATCATGGAAGTAAATTGGTGAAAGATATTGTGGTGAGAGAATAAGTATGAAATAGTGCTTCGCCAAATTAAAAATTATGAGGGCGTGAACATCCTCGTTTGTAACGATTATTCCGCGGCCAGAGGCTGCTATGAAGCTCTTTTGTAAGGGTAATTAAATTGGAGGAGCATTAAATACATGCAACCAAAACATGTCGGGTAGACCCTTGGCGAAAATCGGATGCAAAACCTTCTGGAGGCTGTATTCATTCAAATAATTTAGAAGCGAACACTGAAGCAAGTTGATTTATCTGACAGAACTTTCTTGTTTGAACTTAGTTTCCTGGTGCAAAAAAATGAATAACCTATGGTAAAATGAGGCAGGTGGGTGCTGTCAAGAAAAAATAGTTTGGTTTAAAAAATAGAGAACGGTCAGCCTTATATCTTTTATTTAAAAGCACCAGTGGTCCATTGACCTGATTTGTTGCAAGCTCAAATCCGTATTTGTGTTAGCTTCCAAGAAACACGCCTTATCGAAGAGTAAGAAAATGGTTCTGGTTTAGTCTCTATTTTCAAAAGTGGCTTATCTACCTAATTTTAAAGGTATAAATCTTGCATGTTTACCTCCATGTATGCTGCACAAACTACGCTTACACCTATTAGCTGATTCCTGAATTTGGTTAATAACAGATGATAGCATAACTTTCCCCAATCAATTTAAACCCAGAAGAATCTATATTACATGCTTACACAAAAAATCAGGCTCGCATTGCTTCTCTTGTTTTCCATTTTGCTGAATATTTCTGCTTCTGCTAAAGAAGTATTTCCGGATGGAACACCAATACCAGAATGGTTCCGACAAAACAAAGCTACGGATATAAATAAGTTAGGAAAGCAATACCGTGTAACAGACCATAATATTACGACCGACAGCACGGTACTCCAGACCCGGCTCTTACAAGCAGTTATAGATAAAGCCCATGAGAACGGGGGAGGCGTTGTCATAATTCCTAAAGGGACCTTCCTGAGTGGTTCCCTGTTTTTTAAACAAGGCACACACCTGCATCTGGAAGAAGGAGGCAAGTTGAAGGGCAGCGACGATATCAGCAATTTTCCAATTGTCATGACCCGTATGGAAGGACAAACGCTGAAATATTTTGCTGCATTGGTTAATGCCGACGGTCTTGACGGGTTTACCGTTTCAGGTAAAGGAACCATAGACGGAAACGGCCTTCGTTACTGGAGGTCTTTCTGGCTACGACGTGAATTTAATCCGAAGACTACCAATATGGATGAAATGAGACCTCGACTTGTCTATATCTCTAACTGTAAGAATGTACAGCTGTCAGGTGTAAAATTGATAAACTCACCTTTTTGGACAACTCACTTATATAAAAGCGAAAACGTAAAGCTGCTCGACCTGTACATATATTCTCCTAAAGAGCCCATAAAAGCGCCTAGTTCCGATGCGGTAGATATAGACGCATGTAAAAACGTACTCATCAAAAACTGCTATATGTCGGTAAATGATGATGCTGTCGCGTTAAAGGGCGGCAAAGGTCCGCGTGCAGACAAAGACCCGAATAACGGAAGCAACCTAAACATTATTATCGAAGACTGCACTTACGGCTTCTGCCACGGCGCTTTAACATTCGGAAGCGAGTCAGTACATGATCGCAACATCATTTTGCGTCGGATAAAGGTTAACCATGCTGAGCGCTTACTCTGGTTTAAAATGCGTCCTGATACGCCACAGAATTATGAATATGTGCTGGTAGAAGACATTGAAGGCCATGACATCGGGAATTTCATTTTTATTCAACCCTGGACCCAGTTCTTCGACCTTAAAGGGGAGCAGGTATCGGGAACGTCTAAAATTCAGAACATAACCATGCGCAATATTAAACTCGATTGTAATAACTTTTTTAATGTAGGAGCGGCCAAAGAAGTAAATCCTTCTCAAGGTTTTGGCTACAAGATGTCGGACTTCAGGTTTGAAAATATTCATGTAACTGCTAAAAACCATCTTGAAATAAATACTTCCATTATAGAGAATTTCAAACTGAAGAATGTGACTGTTAACAAGAAGAAGGTATTTTAATACTAACTGTTAAAATAAAAAGCCGGCTGAAAGAAATATGGTTTCTTCTCAGCCGGCTTTTTTTATCTATTTAACTGCTCCGGTGTTAAGCGTTGTGGACTCATTCTTTGTTTACCAAACTAATCGATATAGATACTTATAAGACTTAAGGTGTATATAGTCATTTAAAATTACAGTCTACATATAGTCCGAACTAGCTGACAAGGATTCCAGTTTAAGCTTTTGCTAGTCTAGATTTAAGTGAGCCAGGGAGGCGATGCAGCATACAGTACGCGTCAGGCAATTTTTGTAGCGCAAGTCAAACAGCCTATCTGGCAGAAGATCACGGATCGTAAGCGGCTTTTCAAAATACTAATGCGGTAGTTTGGCACTTAGGTATTGTTCCGTAAAATCGTTTCAGAAAATATCCTAATACATAAAAAAGCCGCTTCAGATCTAACTGAAGCGGCTTTCGTGTAGTCCGTAGGGGAATCGAACCCCTGTTGCCAGAATGAAAATCTGAAGTCCTAACCCCTAGACGAACGGACCATTGTGTGGTATTGAGGGTGCAAATATAAGGTTGATTTGGAGTAACGCAAAATATTTTTTCTATTTATGGCAATTGGTGCTACTTTTTTATTCAACTTTCTGGTGAAGTATAGTCGTACAGAACCTATATAGAAGTATCTCGTTTTAAATACATAAAATTAAGAGGATAAAGAAATGGCAAAAAATGCGCATTACAGTGGAGTAAGACCTGAGGTATACAACCAGCTTCGCGATAAGCTACAGACTATGGGGCTTCATTTAGAAGGCAACAGTGGCAACATTAAAGAAAAAGGTGTATCGGCCAGCTACCTGTATAATCCTGAAGCGGAATCGTTAGAGATAAATGATGTGTCGGTCGGCTTTCCGGCCAGCATGATGCTGAACGCAGATAGTCTGATTGAGCGAATGAACCAGATGATAGTGCAGTATGGTGGTCAGCCAAAAATATAGTTAAACAAAGCCAATCTACCAGAACTACCGTATAAGTAGCAATTGCTAATCTAGAAAATAGGTAAACATAAAATTATGGAAAACGAACAAAACCAAAGTGCAAACGCAGGTGCCCGCAAAAAGTCTTCTGAAGGTGCTTTGCAGTTGCTGCAACCGCATGATATGTCTAAAACTGTTGAGTCGGCCATGCATGTGTTTCAGGGCCGTCACGAGAAACTGCCGGAACTACTCCACGATGTAGGTACGCTTGTTTTAAAAGCAACTAAAAAACTGACAACCACGCAATTGATTTTGTCGGCAGGTGCTGTTACCATCGGAGCCATCTTGGTTGCCCGCTATGTAGGCGACCAGGATTTCGACTTCGATTCAGAATAAAATCTGCTGCATATAAAAATCAAAAGCCTTTAGCTCCAGGAGCTAAAGGCTTTTGATTTTTATTTATCCCATTTATTCAGCTGCATTCGCCAGAATACCTGAAACTTTCCTAATTAACCAGATGCTGCAGCCACTCTTTTGGCTTATCCTATAAAAAGCACCTAATTTGTCCTCTGTTAAATACACTAAAAAATTGAGTGTAAACATAAATCTAGCTCGCAAATTATTTAAATGAAATTAGCCTCCAAAAGGGTTTTTATCAAAAATCTGCCAAGGGTTTACTATACATTTGAATGAATTGCACTGGCTGCTCCTCTTGTTCAAAGGCGGCTATACTGCATTTGCTTCCTTAATCTTTTCGTAACGCACAAATAACACAGCGGGAAAGCCATAAGCAATAACGCTTGCTCCCTGAAAACAGCTTCATCCTTATTTGAAGAAGCACTTGATTTCACGACCCTTGGATGATTATGCTCTAAATTTCTTCTGAAGGCATTTTTTATTCGAATAATTCCCTGGTTCAAACACGCTTCTCTACATTCTAAGTAATGGCATTTCATGCAACTATCTGGCAGTGATAAAAGGAAGGCATCGCGGGCAGTTTAATAGCCTTGTATTTCCAGGAGCAGGTAAGCCTTTTTGATGAGAGTCCAGAAAATTTATTTAGACTATTTTTTAGTGTTTAAACTTTGTTATTCTTGGTGCAGCATCCTTATTAGCAGCGAGTTGTACTGCAGTGGCAGTTAATTAGCCAGAAAGCTGTTTTAAATTGTATGCTTATCAAAGCCTACAACCGGGTAGTGAAGTTAAAAGATGGTACAGGTTTTGAATAGGCAGCCAGTATAGCAGCAGGCTATACAGTACCTGAACTTTTCCCAGGTGCAAATTCTAAAAATCAACCAACCTTTTTACAAAACAAAAATTATGAAAAAGTCAAAATTAATGCTGCTGATGCTGTTTGCACTTGCCGCTCCGATGGTCCTACAGGCTCAAACGCAACAGATTCTTCCTCCTATGATAAATGTTGACGGAAGAGGCGAAGTAAAAGTACAGCCAAACGAAGTGGTAGTGACACTGGGCGTAGAACTACGCGACAAAAACCTGGACCAGGTACGGAAGCAGGCAGATACAAAGGCAGCGGCCATTATTGCTTACCTGAAAAAGCAGGGAGTAGACGCGAAAAACATCCAGACATCGTATATGCATGTGCAGCCGGTGTATAACACAGCCAGCTCCGAATTTGGCAAAACAACGCCAGACTTTTACATGGCCCAAAAAACCATGACATTTGTACTGACTAAACTCGACAAATTCGATGAAGTGATTTCCGGTTTGTATGGCGTTGGTGTTAACCGCGTAGACGGAATTGCTTTCAGAGTATCGGATGTAGAGAAATATAAAGTAGAGGCCAGAAAAAAGGCTGTTAACGATGCTAAAGCGAAAGCCGCTGCCCTAACAAACGACCTAGGAGCCAAAGTAGGCAAAGTATACGCCATCAGCGAAAGCACCAATGGGGGAGGGCCTCAGCCACTTTATGCCAGAAATAACATGATGGTGCAGCAGGCTGCTATGATGGATGGAGATCCGTCTATTGCAGGTGGTGAGGTCGTGATAACATCAACCGTCAGCGTGAGCTTCGTGCTGGAGCAGTAAAACTAAAGACCCATAAACAGAGAAGCTCCTGCCAGACCGGCAGGAGTTTCTCTGTTTTTATGGGTGCCCCAGCACCTCCTCTTTGTTGAAATGCGGCATAGGTTTAAAGTGGTCACTGGTATCGGCAATAAAGCTGATGACCTGGTTCAGCTCCGGCATCAGGTGCTGCTTCCGGATACTCCACGGCTTCAGCATCTCTTCCAGCATGTGGGCGTAACTGGTGGCCTCCCAGGGGTTAAAAACTTCGTTCGTCACATCATCAATCAGCGTATCGAGTACCAGCTGTTCATCGCCTGGTTTGGTGGGGCGCTCAAAGTATTCGGGTACAACGTTAAAAATATAGGCAGCATAAAACACCCGTGCCTTTACTTCGGCCAGTTGCACCGGATGCAACTGCTGCCCCTGCGTTAACCTGTAGAACCGCCCGAGTGCCCTCTTTATAATGCCATTGTCGAGGAGCGAGCAAACGATGGCAACAGAGCCGAGCTTAATACTGAAAGCCATGGTCGTAAGTTCATCCTGGTATTCAAAAGGAAGTTCGTCTTCTGTAGAATTTACTTCCACCAGAAACAGGGAGCAAGGAAGAAAATCTGAAAACACCATCGGTACCCGCAGCGATTGCAGCACCTGGTAAAAAGATCGGAACTTACCCAGCATTTTCGGGTTTTCGCTAACGGCATACTCTGGCCTTATCAGCGGATCAGCTTCTTTTATAAGTTCGGTAACAAGGGTGCCATAATACATTTTTCCGATCCACTGAAACAGCTTTTGCTCTTCGAGGGCTTGCAGACCAGCCAGGCCCTGTGCAGCAGCCGCTTCAACCTGCTCCTCCAGCGGAATGATGTGGTGCAGGTGGCAATTATCGCAACAGGGTATGGTTAAGTCGCCAAAGGTGGTCACACTTTTATCGAGCAGGAGCAGTTCTTTTTGCTGCAGGTTGTATTGCTGCTGTAGCCAGGTAGCAAAAACCGGTGTACGTTGTTCGCTGGTAATGGAGGTGCCGCAAAGAAAGCAGTTTTGAGCACTGAACTGCATCTTCTCGAAAGGGTCGTAAACGCGTAAATCTGTCATCTTATAAAGTAAAGTGCAAAGATACGAAGGCGAGAGGGGAGTTAAGAGTTAAAAATTAAGAGTTATGAGTTTTGAGTGAAGGGAACAAATTTTTTTCTACTTCAAATTTCTGAAATAAAACATTAAGCCTTTAACAATCAACATCCTTTCCAAACAAAAAGCCCTACCAGAAACTCTGCTGCTGTTGGTGCTGCTGTAAATTAGTAGGAATAGGGAAGAACCTGGAGGATCTGAAAGAGAAGGCACTTAAGTAGAGTAGGAGTAAAGAACTAAGCAAAGGGATCACCGAAAGGCAATCCTTTTGAAAATATACACTCCATCATTCATACACAGCTTTAAAATTAAAAAATAACGGCAAGCCGATAAGCCGGGTTCTGTCATCAGGATGTTACTCCCAAAGTCTTATCATTTATCTAGGCCTGCACTCGCGCGCAGGCTCCATCGACCTACCCACTGACATCGGACGAGCAGCCCTTAGCCTTGCCGAAACAAGACGCTGCCAGCCTATTTGGTCTTTCAACTCCTAAGGTTTACCCAGCTGGAACGGTCGCCCGCCCACTGGTGCGCTCTTACCGCACCTTTTCACCCTTACCTCTCTTGCAAGAGGCGGTTATTTTCTGTGGCACTAGCTGTAGCCTTTCTGTCGCCGGAAAGGCCCCTTCCCGTTAGGAAGTAGGATGCTCTGCGTTGCCCGGACTTTCCTCTCCTCCCGAAGGAGCAGCGATAAGATGGCTTGCCGTTAATTTTTTATGCTGCAAAGATAGCTAATTTTAGATGATAGATTTTAGATATTAGATGCTAGACTTCAGGATAGACTGGTGGTTTTCAATTTCTAAGAACTACTCCTGAAAGTCTGCTCCCTTTTACCACTCACGCTGCTGAATCTAATATAACAGGTCTACTACACCATGAACATTGATTTGTTAGCATGATGCCCAATTATTCTAACGAAAAAGGCCTCCAAAAGAAATAAGAGCAACATTTGGCTCAGGGTTTAACATATGTCCAAGCCTTTCTGCTGTACTCAGTTTCTGATTTCAAATAACTATCTGATTCTAACCAAAGTAGCGCCGTAGCCAAATTTTTCTTTGCGGGCATCCTCAAAGTATTTGATGCCTTGGGTACGGCTCAGGATTTTTTGTATTTCTTTCCGCAACACGCCAGTGCCGGTACCATGAATAAAGATAATTTCGTGCATGTTGGTAGCCATGGCTCTGTCAAGGGCATCCTGGAAGTGCTCCAACTGCAATTTGAGCATGGCACTATTGCTTAGGGTTTTGTACTCGTCGGTAAGCTTCTCTATGTGCAGGTCTACTTCGTGGTCGGGTGCTTTTAACTTGAAATTTTCGTTCTGAGCAGGTTTTTCGGCCAGCTGCCCCAGTAGTTGCCCTGCGTCAAGGGGTACAGGTTTAGAGTCCAGCTGAAAAACGTAGGCTTCTTTTTTCAGGACGGGTGCCATTTTTTTGCTCTTGTAAAAAGAAGCGGCTTTAAACTGTATTTTTTTGGTGATCGGCTCAAACAGCGTGGGGCCACCGGTGCGGTGCTGCAGAAACTGTACCAGCAGGCTTGGCCACTGCTCAAAGTCTTTGAGGTGGTAGTGCCCTACTACCCGAGTGGCTTTAGGAGCAACTTTGTCGTTTTGCAGGCCTCTGTATTTTTCGTTGCGCTCTTCTCCGCAGGTAAATAGCACATCGTAATCGGTGTTGTTGATGATGGTGGCCGCCAATAACTCATCAGACTGGTGCACCATAGCCAGGTAGATGCCATGCGCTGCCAGAACAGGTGCCACAGGTTCTTTTTTAGCTACAGGTTTAGGTGTGTCGTTGCGTAGAAAAGTGCTTTCTTCGGCGGCTATTACCACTATTTCGCGGCGTGCCACCGGTATGGTAAAGTCATTGTCTATAGCCACCTCCACAATGTTATTATCTAAAATCCGGGTAATAATGCCTTCTTCTCTGCCAGACATTAACCGGACACGGTCTCCTACGTTCATCGGTTTTTCAGTTAATTGTAACTACAAAGGTACAATGTTTTTAACAAAGAGCAGCAGTGCCTGAACCAGGGCAACCCTTGACCTCAATAACCCCTAAAAGTGTTTTGGAGGCCAATTTCATCTGAATAATTAGCCAATACAGTAAATTACTTCATCGGTTTAAGAAAAGGAAGCTGCGCTTCTTCAGAACACAGTTCATAAGGTTTTTCTCCTTCTGCTAAAATCCTGCATTGTGGTAACTGGTGCGGCCAAGACCTCGCAGCGTGCGCAGCTCCTGCGAGCGTCTGAGAGATTAGAAGCAGCTCTCCGAAGATATTACTTACTGAATTGCTGCATTGGCAATGCCTTAAAATAAGCTCTGGTAAGCCTGTTGCTCTACAAGAAGATTAACTTCACATTATCTAATGGTAAGCCTAAAAGTAAACAGGGTGGAAGCGGATGCCTCCCCGGCTGCGGAACTCCAGTGCGGGTGCAGGTATTTTCACGATGCTTAGCACGTAAAGCGCTGTGTTTAATAATTTATTGCGGCCTTTAAAATGAAGCAGGTTTAAGTCGGGACTCAGGTAAAACTGGCGGTAAGCGTGCAGGCCCAAGGCACGGTTAGTGGGTACGTGGTTGTATACCATTTCTTCAGCACCATAACCTACAGCCAGGTTCAGCCAGCGGGGGTAACGCCGCTCCCGTGCCAAAAAAGCACCCACATCTACCGATAGCCAATAAGTTTGCCCGTTATAATCTTTTAGCGCCTGCTCTGCCAGACTGCTGCCAAGCAAATTGGGGCGAATGGCGGCATAGCGGGTAGTATGGAACGAGTATTTAGGCATAATCCGGATTTCGCGCCAGGCAAGTTCCTGAGCAACAACTGCAGCGGAGCCAACCGTGTTCGCCACCAGGTCGCCAACAGAAGCCCCGTATTCAGACTGAAATCCGTCGAAAATCTCGATGGGCGTTTGCAGTACCACACCCACCAAACCACCATAAACAATGGCTTTTTTATCAGGTAGTCCGGCCCAGCGCATCAGGTCTATACCGGCTCTGCTCTGGTGAAAGGCACTCCAGAAGTGACCTGCCTTGTCCATCTGTTTCCACTCGTGGTTATCGTTAAAAAAATGGAAAGAGGTGCGGTCCTGCTCTTTGTACCACGCGTGGTGCAGCGTGTACAGCATACCTGCATACCCAACTCCAAACCCGGTGCCCAGCACCAGCAGGCGCTTTTTGTTTACGCCCGTCTCCACCGAATCTGGAGGCAGGGGAGAGGCAGCAAACAGAGGCTGAAGCGAAAAAACGAGCAGAAGAAACGAGAGCAGGTACTGAAACATAATGTAAAGGTACAGAAGCAATCTAATTTGCACTAGCAGTTGCTGCTGAAACCAGCTTTCATGAAGCGAATAATGACTATTCTAATCTATTTTTAATCTATCTTTAATCTTGAAGTCTAATTTTACGGAAAATGCTTCTCTTTAAAAGTTCTATGAGATTTTTCTTAGTTTTTCTGTTTACGCTTACCTCCTTTGTAGTAAGATCTCAACATCATCATCCTGCCGATTCTACCGCTAAGCGCCCACTGAAACTGGAGCATGCCGAACCTCTTTACATCGACCTTATCCGGGATTTGGGTGCGCACAAAGGTGAGAAGGAATGGAACATCGGAGCTGGCATGACCGATAACCTGAACTACGACAGCTATGAGTTTCTGATAGAGTATGAGTGGGCACCCATCGACAGGCTCGGCCTTGAGGTGGAGGTGCCGTTTACTATGTATACCCGCAACAGCAAAGACCGCCTACCCGAAATTAACAGGCCTTCTGATAGAGTAGAGTCGCTGAAATTGGCCGCACAGTACACGTTTCTGGTGAACGCAAAGCTACAGACATCCATGGCGTTGGGGCAGATCACCGAATTTGAATTCGCAGACCTGGACCGCATCGGCAAAGACGACCTTTTTTCAGGTTTGCTGTTCAACCCTTTTCTGGTAGTGGCCAAACGTTGGGGCGGCGACTTCCATACCCTGGTGTATACAGGCCCCCGCATGCGCAGACATTTCGGGCATAGCGGTATCACAACAGATTATGAAGTAAATACCAGCCTTCATTACATGATTCCCGGGAGCAGAAACTTTCTAGGTGTGGAGCTGAACAAAGATTTTTACCACGATCAGTTTAAAATGGTCATCCGGCCGCAGATGCGTTTGGTTATTCATGAATCGCTGATGATGGGTATCGTTACAGGCATCCCGATTTCAAAAACAAGCGAACGCCTGAGCTCTTTTGTACGCTTAATTTATGAACCAGGCAGCCGAAAAAGCCATCATAAACATTAAAGTAGTGCTTCGCAAAATTAGAAATTAGAAATTAGAAATTAAAAATTATGTTCGCACAGGCATCCTCGCTTATGATAATTATTCCGTGGCCTCTGGTCGCTCCTGAGCTCTTTTGTCGTGGTACATAATTCTAAAAATTAAATTAGCAGGGCATACGATTAAGGAGTTTTATCAATTGTAAAGTAGGCAATACAAATTCATCAAAGTTAAGACTCTACTATAGTTTAGCACAAACCAGCTTTAGAACCAGGATACAAGCTGAATAATCGGTGATTAACTGAATTATTCTAATGAAATTGGCCTTCAAAAGGAATTTGAGAGATTTTGAGTCAAGGGTCTGGTAGAGGTTTGATGCCATAAGTTGGTGCAGCTTTAAGACCCCATCATTTCTATCGATTTTTTAAACTCCTGTAGGGCTCTGTCGCGTGCCTGGCTGTGGTCGACCATAGGAGCAGGATAGGCGGCTGTGCCAAACTCCGGTACCCACCTTTTGATGTACTCGTGCTGCTTATCGAATTTTTTGACCTGGCTGTCGGGGTTAAAGATGCGGAAGTAAGGTTGCGCATCGGCACCCGTTCCCGCGGCCCATTGCCAGTTCCCGATGTTGCTCGATTGTTCGTAGTCCAGCAACTTAGCGGCAAAATAGGCCTCACCCCAACGCCAATCTACGAAGAGGTCCTTTACCAGAAAACTTGCCACCACCATCCGCACCCGGTTGTGCATAAAACCTGTTTGGTTAAGCTCTCGCATACCGGCATCAACCAACGGAAAACCTGTTGTGCCCTGGCACCATTTTTCAAATTCCTGTTCGTTGTTGCGCCAGGTAATCTGCCTGAATTTCGGGTAGAAACTTTCGTTGGTGGTTTGGGGGAAGTGGTAAAGCAATTGCATGAAAAATTCGCGCCAGATCAGCTCCTGCAACCATACCTTGTTATGGCGCAGGGCCAATTGTACTGCCTGCCGCACGCTGAACGTGCCAAAGCGTAAATGCACGCTCAGTCGGCTGGTAGCATCGAGTGCCGGTAAATTGCGGGTATCGTGGTAGGCGCTGAGGGTATCTGCCGATACATCGGGGTCTGGTACCTCCACCTCCGACACCTGAAAGCCCATCTTGTGTAAAGTAGGTACTTTGGTTTTAGCATGGTTCAGGAGGTGCTGCAACTGGTGCTGGCTCGGAGCTTCTTCTGCGTGTTCCGGTTTAAAAGCCTTCAGCCAGGAGTTCTTGTATGGCGTGTACACTTTGTAGGGGCTGCCACTCTGCGTCATTATCTCCTCTTTCTCGAAAATAACCTGGTCTTTAAACGAGCAAAATGAGACGTTGTGCTTCTTTAGCAACTGCTGCAGGCGTAAATCGCGCTGGCGGGAATAAGGCTCATAATCGTGGTTGGTGTAAATGGCCTCTACTGCATAGGTTTGGAGGAGTTCTGCTATAACAGCCTCCGGCTTGCCATATTTTACAAGCAAAGTGCTGTTGTAAGTCTCCAGTTGCTGGTGCAAATTTTCTATTGTCTTGTAGATAAAGGTCACGCGCGCGTCCTGGGTATCATCGAGCTTATCGAGAATGTCTGTATCAAAAATAAAGAATGGCAGCACCTGCGCACCACTTGTGAGTGCCTTAAAAAAACCTGTATTGTCGTGCAGGCGTAAGTCGCGCCTGAACCAGAATAAAACCATAGCTTATGTGGAAAGTTTAGGTTGAGAAAGTGAGTAAACCCTTGACTGTTTTAGATAAGAAAAGCTTCTGAAGGGCAATAACATTAGCAAAATTTAAGTAATCTATAAACTGCATCCTCACTTATCGAAGCCAAATAGATACGAGCCAGGACGATCGCGCCATAATAATTTCTAATTTGAAGAAGCCTTAAGATGTCCTGAGGGTGCTCATGCCGCCATCAAGGTGCAGAATCTGGCCGGTCATCCAACTGGAGGAGTCGGAGAGGAGGTAAAGGGCTGCCGCCGCAATGTCATGAGGTTCGCCTACACGGCCGAGTGGGTGGCGTTTACCGGCTGCCTCTGTTTTTTCGGGCGTGTTGAGCAGCGTTTTTGCCAGTGGCGTATTGGTAAGCGAAGGGGCTATGGCATTAAAGCGGACCTGAGCACCGGCATATTCTGCCGCCAACGACAATGTTAATCCTTCCAGAGCGGCTTTGGCTGTGGCAATACCAGCATGAAAAGGCATACCGTTCTGCGCGGCCACCGTACTGACAAGCACCACGCTGGCTCCTTTGGCTTTTTTGAGTAAAGGTAACACGGCCTGCAGCACCTGCACAACTCCTATTACGTGTAGCTCCAGTTCCTGTCGGAAATCTTCCGGCTTTAACCGTTCAAAAGGTTTTAACCTGATGCTACCGGGGCAGTAAATCAAGCCATGCAGTTCGGCAGGCAAAGCATCTGCAAACGCATTGTCGAATTGCAGAACATCCAGCGGCAGGTGCGGTAACTGCTGTGCTTCGGCTGCTTCAGAATGCTGCCGCGATGCCACCAGAACATGCGCGCCTTGTTGTTGTAATTGAGTTGCCGTTTCGAGACCTATGCCGGATGTGCCGCCTACCACCAATATATTTTTATCGTTGAAATTCATAGTTGGGTTTTTGATACAACCGCCAGCCGCTGTATTTGTTATGACTTGTACCAGTTTTCCTAAGCTATAACCGGGTAGGGGAGGCTCAGTCACAGAACGGAACTATATCATTAAAAGAAGTTTGCCCGAAATGGTTCTTCTAATACAGGTAAACAGAAATTAGCTGTAGAGGTGGCTAACGCTCTGTTTTAGCACCTGCTGGTTCTGGGCGGTTAGTGAGCCGGTAATGTGCAGATTTTGATTTTGTACTTTAATTTAGTCTCTTTGTAATTGCTTAAGCAGCAAGGCTGGTAAAACTTTTCTTTTTAAGCATATCAAATCGTAACTGCTAACCCATTCTATGTACATCTCGATCAGCTCTTTTGAAATTGCAAACGATATGGCTTTTGAAGTAAAAGAAGCTTATCGGAACAGGCCTCACCTGGTAGACAATGCACCCGGTTTTGTAAAACTGCAGGTGCTGAGCCCCCATGAAAACCCTAACGAAATCTGGCTCATGACTTTCTGGACCGATGAGGAGAGTTTCCAGGTTTGGTACAAAAGCCACATGTTCCATGATGTACACAATAGCATTCCGGAGGGCCTGAAACTGGTACCTGGCAGCGTCAAAATCAGAGGCTTTGAACATGTAGCGGAGTAATTTCTTTAGGTGTAACATTTTTTATAGGCACAATTTCGGAAGAAGTTGTGCTTTTTTATTTTGCCTGCTTTTGGTAACTTGTCAGGATAAACTTGTACCTGCAGGCTGCATAGAGGCGATTATACTTCGCACATAATGCAGATAAGCGTAGGTTTGGTTGAGTATTACGTTTATCCATTAGTTACCCTTCATTTGAAAAACAAAAACAGCGAGTTTGAAAATTAAGTATCTTTGAGTAAAGGAAAAAACAATGGCTGAATTTACTGAAAGATATATAAACCCGTTTACCGATTACGGTTTTAAGCGGCTATTCGGAGAAGAACCTAACAAAGACCTGCTGCTGGATTTCTTAAATGTGCTACTGAAAGAAGAACAGGGGGAGATAAAAGATTTGACTTACCTAAAAAGCGAACATCTGGGAACGAGTGAGCT
Organism: Pontibacter qinzhouensis; assembly: GCF_008017455.1. Lineage (GTDB taxonomy): Bacteria > Bacteroidota > Bacteroidia > Cytophagales > Hymenobacteraceae > Pontibacter > Pontibacter qinzhouensis. The sequence continues at coordinate 26,293 of NZ_VRTY01000028.1, forward strand.
TGACAGAAAAGCCATCTTTGATTTGTACTGCGAAAATGAAAAAGGGGAGAAGTTTATCGTAGAGCTACAAAAGACAAAGCAGAACTTCTTCAAAGACCGCACCGTCTACTACTCCACCTTTCCCATTAGGGAACAAGCTAAACGAGCCGACTGGAACTATGAGTTGAAGGCTGTCTACACCATTGCCATACTCGACTTCGTGTTTGACGAAGACAAGAATGAGCCCAACAAGTTCAGGTATGACATAAAGCTAACAGACACAGAAACAAAAAAAGTGTTTTATGATAAGCTTACCTTCATCTATCTGGAGTTGCCTAAGTTCAACAAAACAGTTGACGAATTGGAAACTAGGTTCGACAAGTGGCTGTATGTGCTTCGCAACCTCAATAGACTTGACAAGGTGCCAGACAAGCTGAGGGAGCGAATATTTGAAAAACTCTTCGAAACAGCTGAGATAGCCAGATTCACTCCTGATCAAGTTCGATTATATGAGGACAGCTTGAAGTATTATCGTGACTTGAAGAATTCATTAGATACAGCAAAGGAAGAAAAAGCAATTGAAATAGCTAAAAAAGCTTTGAAGATGGGCTTTTCTATTGAAGACATTACAGAACTAACTGGTTTAAGTAGTGAATCTATTGAGCAGTTGAAAACAAACGAAGGGTAACCCAGCCTATAAGTTATGCTGCGGCTGCGCCTTGCACACCTTATCAGGCCACACCGTTAGATGCTATGCTAAAAACGACCGTACATACATTCAACGACCTTGACAAATGGTTGTCCGATAACTTCTACTTTGAGGACGGACACGTTTTGGCAATCACGGAAAATCCGCTTGAAATTATTGTTGGTTATAACGTGAAAGCAAACTATAAGGCAAATTCTGAAAGACACATTTTACCATTCAAAATCATTCCTTCTAAAATTCACGAATGGACTTTTGACAAAGATGTGGTAAATGTTAGTGACGACAATTACATCGAATGTATTGAAGCAAGTGAAGTTGAAAATGGAATTTGCTTGGTATTCACTACTCCTGCGACTTTTCGACTTGTTACAGATAGTCTTGTTATTGAAGAACAGCAATTAATAAAAACAATTTTTAAGCCTTGGGCAAGTGAGACAGAAATGTATTTGACAACTGACCTTTCGGAAATTCCAAGACCTGAATTTTGGAAAGAGATATTAAGCAAATACGGACACGAAATCTTGTTTCGTTATTACGCAGGTGACGAAAGACAACCAGAACAAGTTCCTTATCCAGACTACCAAGGTTACTACATTCAGCTTACGGACAGAATTAATTCAACACAAGAAGGCATTTTTTTAAAGCATCTAAAGGTAAATAACGGAAAACTGAGTTTGAGTTTTGAAAACAAGGACGAAAAATTGAAAAATGTTTGGGACGACTTAACAATGGTTCTTGCGGACTTTCCAAATGCTATAATCAACAGCGGAAATTGTGAATTTACAGGTACAAAATGGAAACAGTATCTAACTGACAAAATACTACCGACAACAGAATGGAAATAAGCACAGCATATAACAAGGTATTGCCAAAAGCGGGGCTGAACCGCTTCGATTGGGCATTTGTGCAAAGTTCAACTTTTCATTCTTCGATTGAAATTTTGTGCTAAAAATCCCCGCCTTCGGCAATACCCAAACCGCTCACACCCTAAGAATTAAAAATAATAAATGACTATCAAAGAGCACACCCTAAATAACGACCTGGTAGCAGAGGTTATCGCTGATGACATGGTAATTAAGACTGTAGAAGATGGAACAAATTTAGTTGGCGATTTATATTACCAAAATTATAACACCGTTATTATTCATCAGAAAAATATTACACCTGATTTTTTTATTCTGAGAACAGGAGTAGCTGGAGAACTACTTCAGAAGTTCTCGAACTACCGCATTCAGCTGTTTATTATAGGTGATTTTGACCGCGAGGAGAGCAAAAGTTTACAGAGCTTTATATATGAAAGCAATAAAGGTGCGCTTGTAAATTTTGTCGCCACACTAGCAGATGCTTTCAAGCGGCTTTCTATTGCTAATCCGGGTAGTTAAGGTGCAACCATGAATTACAACAACAAAACCTTCAGGCCGATCAGCAATTCTGAAAATGGGGAGACATCGGCCGATACCTTGTTTGTGTACAGGCAGGAAGGAAACCTACTGACATCCGACTATGCCGGTGGCGAAATCAGGAAAGGCCACCTGATTGGTTTAGTCGATGCGGAAGGAAATATTGAGATGCGGTACCATCAGGTAAATTTAAAAGGTGAACTTATGACTGGCATCTGCCAATCTACTCCTGAAGTACTACCCAATGGCAAACTAAGGCTCCACGAAGTGTGGCAATGGACATCAGGCGACAGATCTGCCGGCCAGTCGGTGCTGGAGGAGGTTTGACTAGGGTGCCGGATAAATAGCATTTACCACCGAGGCATATTTCTGCAATATAACTTTGCGTTTCAGCTTAAGCGTAGGCGTTAGTTCACCACCTTCTATGGTCCACTGCAGCGGGAGCAGCTCGAAGCGCTTTACCTGCTCTACCGGGTTAAAATGCTGGTTATACCAATGCACCGCTTCTGCAATCAGGGCCTGGGCTTTTTTATCTTTTATCACTTCTGTGTCGCCTGGGTAGGTTTCGCCTTGTTTCGTGTACCACTCCTGCAGCTTCTGAAAAGCGGGAACAATAAGTGCCCCTACAAATTTCTGCAATTCGCCTACCACCATTATCTGCTCAATATAAGGGCTTTCCACCATGCGGTTTTCTATGGGTTGCGGGGCTACGTACTTGCCGTTGCTGGTTTTAAAAAGCTCCTTTTTCCGGTCGGTAATCTTCAGGAACTTACCCTGCACCAGCGTGCCGATGTCGCCGGTATGCAGCCAGCCATCTTTAAGCACCTCCGCCGTCAGGTCGGGGCGTTTGTAGTAACCCATCATCACGTTAGGGCCTTTTGCGAGTATTTCACCATCGGGGGCAATGCGCACCTCCACGCCCTGCAGTAGCGGCCCCACAGTGCCAAACATGCGGTTTTTTTCGCTGAAACGGCTCCCGCTAATAATAGGAGAGGCTTCTGTTAACCCATACCCTTCCTGAATAACAATCTGGGCAGCTGTGAAAATACGCAACAGGCGAACCTGGCAGGCAGCCGCTCCGGTAATAATCGCTTTTACTTCACCACCCAAAGCCTCTCGCCATTTACTGAAGATGAGTTTGTTGGCCAGCGCCAGCTGTAACCTGTAGCTAAGACCCTGGTCGGTGTTTACTTCAAATTTCTCGGCCAATGCCAGTGCCCAGTAAAAGAGTTTCCGTTTTACGCCGGTAAGTTCAGCGCCTTTGGCCATTATGCTCTCATATACCTTTTCGAGCAAGCGGGGCACCGTGGTGAAGAGGGTGGGTTTAACTTCGCGCAGGTTTTCGGCAATTTTTTCCATGCTCTCGGCATAATACACCGAAACGCCACTGTAGAAGTAGCAATAGGTGGCCATGCGCTCAAAGGCATGGTTCAGCGGCAGAAAGCTCATGGCCCGCTTGCCCTTTACACCTATTTCCTGGATAATGTCGGCACTGCCGAGCGCGTTGCTTACCATGTTGCGGTGCGATAGCATGACGCCTTTGGGGGTACCGGTGGTGCCGGAGGTGTATAAAATGGTCGCCAGCTCATTTTCCTGCACTGCCTGACGACAGCTCTCTACTTGCTGTAACTGCTCATCAGAAACAGGTGCCAGCAGCTCCTGCCAATGCGGTGCCCCCTGCACCTGCTTAAATGTATAAACCTGCTGCAGGCGGGGCAGCGCCGATAGCAACTGCTGGAGCTTACGGTAAAGTTTCTCATCGCCTACAAAGGCCATTTTAACGGAGGCATCCTGCAACACAAACTGCAGCTCGTTGTCGTTTATGGTGGGGTAAACCGGCACCGGCACCACGCCAATCTGCAGCAACGCCATGTCCACCAGCATCCACTCCGGGCAATTCTGACTGATAATAGCTACTTTGTCTTTTCCTACAGCCGTACCGTCTCCCGACGATAGGCCCATCTTCAGGAAAGCTGCGCTCAGCTGATTCACGATCTCAGTTACTTGCCGGGTGCTGTACTTTTTCCAATGGCCGTTTTCTTTGGCACTCAGCATATCCTCGGCCGGGAAATGTTCCAGCTGGTAAGTCAGAAAATCGAATAATCTTGTAGGCTTGTTCATCAGGTGGTGTTCTCTGCTTTAGCTCTTTTACTTAACTGGAGCCTGCATGTTGCAGATCAGGGGCAGAAGCAGATCAATCTTTTTGCTTCCAAATCTACTGTTTTTGCTCACATAAAAATAGTCTTAGCCTTCGGCAAACTAATATTTTTCTTCAGCTGCATCACAGCCATTGCCTTTTGCTCCAATAGGGGAGTTGTAAGTGCCGCCAAAAGTTATAGGAGGAGAAGAGAGCGGAAAAGAGTTAAACTTACAAACAGTAATTTTTTCAGAAACAGAAAACATTATGAACAAGAATGCAGTTTATAATTAGTAATTATGCTGCATGCATACTATTTTTGAAAGGAACGGTAGATGATAAACCGACTTTTTGCGAGCACGAGCAGGGAACATACATTCTGTACCCTTGGAGCAAAAATGCCAAAAAACCGTTGGAAGGCTATTTTTATTTGGATAATTTGAAAACTATGTGCACCAAAATAAGAAACGACGGGGAAGTTATCAATGGGAGATTGAAGGATTGAATGAAGTCTTGTTCCAGAATTATAAGGATGTTCTTAAACGAAACCAGACAAAGAAATAGTCATTCATCCATTCAATCTCTCATTCAAAATTCCCATCTTACTCGTCTTCGTAGTCGAGGCCCATCATTTTGTTATAGGCCTGCTGCAACTCCGAGAAAGCGTGCATGTTTCCTTCCTGGCGGCTGATCATCATGCCTTTTTTGTAGATGCGTTCGGCCGTTTCGGGTTGGCCAAGCTCCTCGTAGAGTTTGGCTGCATGGTAGTAAGTGCCCACGTAGCTCTCGTGCTCAGCGAGGAGCTTTTCGTAGTATTCCATTGCCTTTTGTTTGTCGAAGTTGCGATATTCGGTGGCAATTGCGTATAGGGTAAAAGCATCGTTCGGGTCGTCTTGCAGGAAGACCAGGAGCTGTTCAAGTCGGGACAAAGACATAATTCGTTTTTGCTATATTTAGGAAATCATTTTAATTTATAATTCACAAAGCTAACATTTCTAACCATGAAAATATTAGTTTGCATAAGCAACGTACCGGATACCACCTCTAAAATTAACTTTACACCCGACGGTAAAACGTTCGACAAGAACGGTGTGCAGTTTGTAATAAACCCCTGGGATGAGTATGCGTTAACAAGAGCCATTGAGCTGAAAGAGGCCAAAGGCGGCACTGTAACTGTATTAAACGTTGGCGAGGCCGACGCAGAGGCTAACATCAGGAAAGCACTTGCCATAGGGGCCGATGATGCCATTCGGGTAAATGCTTTTCCGAAAGATGCCCTGTTTGTGGCGCAGCAAATAGCTGCTATAGCCAAAGAAAATAGCTACGACCTAATTTTGATGGGTAAAGAGTCTATCGACTTTAATGGCTCGCAGGTGCATGGCATGGTCGGCGAGTTGCTGGGGCTGCCAGTTATATTCCCGGCTTTTAAACTCGATCTGCTCGACGATACCACTGCCCGCCTGGAACGTGAGATAGAGGGTGGCAAAGAGGTGCTGGAAGTAAAGCTGCCATTTGTGGCGAGTGCCCAGCAACCCATGAGCGAGCCCCGCATACCCAACATGCGCGGCATCATGACGGCCCGCACCAAACCGCTGAAAGTTGTGGAACCGAGTGGCAGCGAGCCTAAAACTGAATACGCCAGCTTTAGTAAGCCCGAGAAAAAAAGCGGTGTACGCATGATCGAGGCCGAAAATGCCGGCGAGTTAATTTCATTGTTAAGAAACGAAGCTAAAGTTCTGTAATATGTCTGTATTAGTTTTAGTAGAAGGATTTAACGGCGAGATCAAGAAATCATCGCTTGAGGCAGCTTCTTACGGAAGCCAGGTAGCCACCACTTTAGGAACAGAAGCAACCGCCATAGCCATAGGCGATGTACAGGAATCTGCGCTCGCCGCACTAGGCGCACAAGGAATCAGAAAAGTTTTATTTGATGATGACGCGCGACTTCATAACTTCGTGGCGGAAGCCTATTTAAAAGTAATTGCCCAGGCAGCCTCGCAGGAGAGTGCCAAGGTCATTATTTTCTCGAACACAAACATTGGCGCGGCCCTTGGGTCGCGGCTGGCGGTGCGGTTAAACGGTTCGTTGGCAACAAACGTAACAGAGTTACCTGTTATAGCTGGCGATACCTTTACAGTAAAGCGTGGCGTATTTTCGGGTAAGGCCTTTGCCGACGTAAACCTGACCGGCGACGTAAAAATTGTGGCTGTTAAAAAGAACAGCACCGAGGTACGGAGCGATGCAGGTGGCAGTGCTACCGTAGAGAAATTCTCGACCGGCCTCACAGATGCCGATTTTGCAGCGGCTCCGAAAGAAACCGTGATGCAGGAAACAGGCGGTGGCGTACTGCTGCCCGAAGCCGAAATTGTAGTATCGGGTGGTAGAGGTTTAAAAGGACCTGAGAACTGGCACCTGGTAGAAGACCTGGCCAAGGCTTTAGGAGCGGCAACTGCCTGCTCTAAACCGGTTTCGGACCTGGATTGGCGCCCGCACCACGAACATGTTGGGCAGACTGGTATTACTATTAGTCCAAATTTGTATATTGCCATCGGAATTTCCGGAGCCATTCAGCACCTGGCGGGGGTTAACTCTTCTAAAGTGATTGTCGTTATAAACAAGGATCCGGAGGCACCATTCTTTAAAGCAGCCGATTATGGTATAGTAGGAGATGCTTTTGAGATAGTTCCACAGTTAATTGAGGCAGCAAAAGCCTTATAAAACAGACAAAAAGCTTATTGTGAAAAAAATTCAGCTAGAGATACTTGGTCTCTCTTCCAGTCAGTCACAGACAGGGTCGTTTGCATTAGTTCTCGGCGAGAGAGAAGGCAACAGAAGATTGCCCATTATTATTGGAATGTTCGAGGCGCAATCTATCGCTATTCAGATAGAAAAAATTAACCCGAACCGCCCCCTCACGCACGACTTGTTTAAGAGTTTTGCCGAGCAGTTGAGTGTTAGCATTACAGAAGTGCTGATCTCAGACCTGAAAGAAGGGGTGTTCTATTCTAAAATAATGTGTTCAGACGGCGTAAAAGATTTTGAACTAGATGCTCGCCCTTCTGATGCCATCGCTATCGGTCTCCGCTTCGGAGTTCCGATTTATACCGTAGAAAGTGTGCTCTCTGAGGCTGGAATTATTCTGAGTGACCTCGAAGATGAGGACGAGGAAGCAGAAGAAATGGCAGTTAAGAGTTCGCCTACGTCTTCTTCCGGTTCAAAAGAATCGTTGAGCCAGACATCGGTTGAGGAACTGAATAAGTTGCTGAACGATGCCCTTGAGAAAGAGGACTATGAGCGGGCTGCCAAGATTCGTGATGAGCTGAATAAACGCAATTAATGTATACACAATATTAATGTTTAAAACTCCTGCCTCACGAAGGCAGGAGTTTTGTTTTATAAAATTATCTGCTTTACTTTTGAGAAATTTCTCTAAAGCATGTCTGATATTTTAAGAGGGCTAATTGGCTTAATCGCTATTCTGGCCATAGCTTTCCTTTTTTCAAAAAATAGAAAATTTATTAGTTGGAGGCTGGTTGGGTTTGGCGTTTTTTTACAACTTCTATTCGGAATTCTTGTAACTAAAGTGGCTTTTGTGGCCAGCATGTTTGCTGCCGTGAGTCGTGGGTTTGTTACTTTTCTTGATTTTTCGCAGGCCGGGGCGCAGTTCCTTTTTGGAAGCCTTGCTAACCCTGACAATAATGCAGGGCTGGGGTTTATCTTCGCATTCTCGGTACTGCCCACCATCATCTTTTTCTCTTCTGTTTCTGCGGGCCTGTATTATTTAGGCGTATTACAAAAGATCGTGTTTGGCATTGCCTGGGTTATGTCGAAAGGCATGCGTTTATCCGGGGCTGAGAGCTTGTCTGCTGCCGGCAATATTTTTCTTGGGCAGACAGAGGCACCTCTTCTCGTGCGTCCGTTCATTGGCCGCATGACGCGCTCCGAGCTGATGTGCCTGATGACAGGTGGTATGGCTACCCTAGCCGGAGGTGTTCTGGCAGCGTATGTTTCTTTTTTGGGAGGCAGCGACCCGGCCCAGAAAGCCATTTTTGCAGCTCACCTGCTCACAGCCTCTATCATGAATGCACCGGCTGGCATCGTACTGGCAAAAATACTGGTGCCCGAAACCGAACCAGAGAAAATTAATACACAGCTGGAGGTGAACGAAGAGCAACTGGGTGTTAACCTGATAGATGCACTGTCAAGAGGAGCTGCTGATGGTCTCAGGCTGGCTGCTAATGTGGGAGGGATGCTACTTGCCTTTATCGCAGTTATTGCACTTGTAAACTATTTGCTCACCGACCTGATCGGTTCCTGGACTGGGCTAAATGATATCGTGATATCCAGTACAAACGGTCAGTTTAAGGGGTTCTCGTTGCAGTATATTTTGGGTCAGATATTTCGTGTTTTTGCTTTTTTAATGGGGGTGCCCTGGGCTGAATCGTTGCAGGTGGGCAGTTTACTTGGCCAGAAAACTGCCATCAATGAGTTTGTGGCCTACCTGGACCTGGCCGAAATGAAAAATGCCAATACACTTTCCACTAAATCTATAGTAATGGCTACCTATGCCTTATGCGGTTTTTCTAACTTCAGTTCTATTGCAATCCAGGTTGGAGGCATCGGCAGTATGGCACCTAACCAGCAGGGAAATATTTCTAAACTTGGCTTTATTGCCCTGCTAGGTGCATCTCTGGCCTGTATGATGACAGCTACTGTAGCCGGAATGCTTTACGATTTGTAGGATAGCAGGATAGAGGAGTTATTTCAGTTGCGGGGCAATTAAATTACTTGAAAGAAAATGGCCTTCCGAAGGCTTTAGAGGTAGATTTATCTTATACCTGGCATTTAGGCTACTAGGCAAAGCATTTTAACTATCTTTCGTGCTCGCGTAAGTCGGGAGCTTGCCTACACAAAAGCCACGGGTTACCGCTACTCCTAAACTCGCGGCAGTTATGAAAGAGCAATTTGCCAAGCCACAAAAAAGGGAGTGCACAGTAACATCCCTTTTTTGTGGCTTGGTCTTAGGTCTAAAATCTAAGATCCTGCATCTATAATCTATCTAGTTTCGCCCTTACGTTCTTCTTCTACACGATCTTCCTCTTCTGCACGTTCGTCCTCAACTTTTTTAGCATCACGCATCAGGCGGTTGGCAAAAATAAAGTCGTTCAGTTCTTTAATATCTGTGTCCATAATTTCAACGTTGTTGCCTTCCCATAGCTTTTTGCCTTTGTACAGGAACATAATCTTGTCACCGATCTCGATAACAGAGTTCATGTCGTGTGTCACAATAATGGTGGTAATGTTGTACTCTTCGGTTATTTCCTTAATCAGCTCATCTATGGTAATGGCAGTCTGGGGATCGAGGCCGGAATTTGGTTCATCGCAGAACAGGTAGGTACAGTTAGGGGCAATGGCACGCGCTATACCCACACGTTTTTTCATACCCCCGCTTATCTCAGAAGGCATTTTGTGGTTGGCATTTTCGAGCCCTACACGGCTCAGGCAGAAATTAACACGGTCCATACGTTCGCTTTTGCTCATGTTGGTGAGCATCTTCAACGGGAATTCCACATTCTCCTCTACATTCATAGAATCGAAGAGAGCAGAGCCCTGAAAGAGCATCCCGATTTTCCGCCTGATTTCCTGGCGAATATCGAGTTTGTTGTTGGTATAGTAGGTGCCGTCGAAGGTAACGCTGCCGATGTCTGGTTTTATCAGGCCTACAATACACTTAAGCAGCACGCTTTTGCCGGTTCCGCTGGCACCGAGGAGCAGGTTGGTTTTGCCGGTTTCAAACACCCCGCTCACACCATCCAGCACTTTTTTGCCACCAAACGACTTATGTATATTATGAATCTCAATCATAGTTTTTCAGAAACAAAATCATAGTAACAATTGGGCCAGCACAAAGTCTGCTACCAGCACCGCAATAACACTATTGGTTACCGCTTTCGTACTAGCCTCACCCACTTCCAGTGCGCCACCATCCGTTTTGTAGCCCTGGTAAGATGAGATAGAGGAAATCAGGAAGGCAAACACAACCGATTTAATGAGCGCGAACAAAATGTTGTAAGGAACAAAATCGCCCCGAATACCTGAAATATATTCTTGCGGCGTAATTTCACCTGAAAGCGCACCCGCTACAAAACCGCCGCCTATCGACAGGAACATGGCAAGGATCACCAGCATCGGGAACACCATAACGGCTGCCATAATTTTAGGCAGCACCAGGTAAGAGGCAGAGTTTATGCCCATTACCTCCAGAGCGTCTACTTGTTCGGTTATCTTCATGGTGCCCAGGCCGCCTGCTATGTTAGAGCCTACTTTACCTGCCAGTACAATAGAGGTAATGGTAGGGGCCAGCTCGAGCAGTGTCATTTCGCGCACCATAAACCCGATAGTTGAACGAGGGATCAGGGCATTCGTAAGGTTATAGGAGATCTGAACACAGGTAACAGCCCCAATAAAGGTCGACACAATAGCTACGATCAGGATAGAGTTGATCCCGATGAGAATGGCTTCGTCTATGGTTCTGTTAAAAATGATTTTTGGGGCCTCACCGCGAGCCAGGAGGCTTTGTATAAAGAGGAGGTACTTTCCGAAATTTGCTAACATATAGAGCAGTAACGCTGGGTGTGGTGGATGTTACGACAGTTCAACTTAAAAATCATGTAATAATAGTTATATTACGTCTAAAATTGTAAAACACATATAAAACTCATTTCTTATTATGCAGCGATATATTCTGGTAACAGGCGGAACAAAAGGAATCGGGAGAGCCATTATCGAACAGTTTGCCAAAGAAGGCTTTCATATCCTAACCTGTTCCCGAAACGAGAAAGACCTGCAAAAGTTGAAGCTGGAGATAGAACAAGCGTACACTTTTTCGAAGGTTTTTTACCAGGAAGCCGATTTAAGCGAAAAAAAATCATTGGACAGCTTTGTTGCCTTTGTCAAAGAATTTGATGTAAAAGTGGATGTGCTGGTGAACAACAGCGGCCTGTATATACCCGGCAAGATTTACGAAGAACCCGAAGAGGCCTTGCCCCACATGATCAGCACCAACCTGTACAGCGCCTATTACATGACCAAAGCCTTAGTGCCGGATATGGTCCGTCGTCAGTCGGGTCATATCTTTAACATTTGCTCCACGGCCAGCATTACCCCTTATATTAACGGTGGTTCGTATTGCATCTCTAAATTTGCCCTATATGGCATGACCCAGGTGCTGCGCGAAGAAATGAAGGAACATAAAGTAAAAGTAACCGCTGTTATACCGGGTGCCACACTCACAGCGAGCTGGGAAGGTGTGGACCTGCCACCAGAGCGATTTGTTAAACCAGAAGACGTTGCCAGTGCCATTTACATGGCCTACAACCTATCAGAAAACAGCGTGATGGAAGAAATACTGATACGGCCCCAGTTAGGAGATATAAATTAAACCACAACCCTTGGATATTTTTTGCATTTTTTGCTTTGGAAGGGCAATTTCATTTAAATAATTAGGGTCTATACTTATCTGTTACCTATTATTTAAATTTCTAGAAAAAGCACCTGGCAACTCTTTTTTAAAATACCACAAATCGAAAGAACCAATGAAAAAAGTTATGCTTCTGGCAGTTAGCTTAGTAGCCTTCTCAACTGCTTTCGCACAAAAAACGGAGTTTTCATTGCAGGCCAATACAGGGGTTTATCGCTTTTCGGGCTCATCAGCAGAGAGTTCCACAACTGTACAATACATTACACAGCAATCAGGCTGGAATTACACGCACAATCCTCACGGAAACAAGCTCACGCTGTCGCTGGGGGTGGCCGGGCAGGTGCAGCGGGTCACGCGTGGCAACGTTGTGTTGGGCTTGCAGGCTGGGGCTGAATTTCTTCAAAGCAAAGTAAATATTACAGGTGCTTATTCTTTCTGGCATATGGCCAATAGCAGCCTTACCTATGTAGCTGCCGACGGACGTTCCTTCTTTCAGCATAAGTTTATAAACGTACACCCATTTCTGGGCCGCCGGCTTTCGGTCGGGCCAATTGCCGTTGATGTTACTGCTGGCTCCGATATCGGTTTTTGCCTCCAAAGTACCGACAATGCCAAACTGAAGGTCGCTAACGGTGAGGAACTGGCTTTTAAAGCAGAGCGGGACAAACCATCGGTAGACCTTAGGCCTCGTGTAGGAGTAACAGGGTATTTCAGGCACATAGGTGTAACTGCTAGCTATGCCCACGGTCTTACCAATTACCTGGGGTCTTACGACGGTGGTAATCCGGAAGCCTACGCTAGAGTTCTCCGTCTGGGGTTGCTTTATCGGTTATAGTTTATCCTCATTCACCTGCTTAAGTAAAGCATCACCAACAGCCCTGTTCGTGATGCTTTTTTGCTTCCTGGATCTTCCACAGCTACTCCCTCCGTCTCTGTCCATCCTAACATTTTAAGTTCGTTTTTAAAAGAACTAACTGGCTGCTTTAAAACTTTTTCAATTTATCGGGTATTACCTGGATGAGACCTCGAACAACATGCGGGATGCCTTGAGCTGAGCACAGGCTGTTTTCCCGGAAGATGTGGAAGACCCCATTATTTACCGCTTCAATGCCAGCAGCATACCGGTTGTCATGCTCGCTGCCACAGCCACCGCGGAGATATAACCGTGGGCAGGCAGCAATACAATGTCCGTATAGATGCTGAATTTAAGTCTGTGGAGGAGATAAAGCAGATCGTGATCCGTAACACGCGGCAAGGAGGCCTAACTTTCTCTACCCTCATTACCCTTGTGTTTGTACCGGTTATGTACGCCATCTTCCATCTCAAGCGCAAGCATAAGGTAAGCCTACTTTCTGGTTAATATCAGGCCAGTACTCTTAATAAACGTGAAATGAAGAAGATAAATGATGTGATTTCTGAGGCTGAGCCAGGTTGTAGAAAAAATTCATCTATCAGACTTATGTGTCTGATTATAAAATAGGTAAAGCAGGAAATGGCTGTAATTTGTTTCTACACTTAACAGAAACAAATTACAGCCAGATGATGGGTCATACTACTCAAAGATACAATGTGGTGGCCTCGAAGTGGAAGAAAACATGCTTCTGGAATATCATTAAAAAATGACAGGATACTAAAATGAATGGAATAATGATTATCTTCAAACAGGCTTTGTCGGAAGACATAGTGGAGCTGCTTGATGAGCTGGAGATACGCGGATTTACAAAATTTACCGATCTGCAGTACAGAGGCAATTTTCAGGGCGAACTACGTATGGGCACCCACACCTGGCCCGCCCTCAACAATGCTATGCTTACGGTTACCAAAGAAGCAAAAGCCGCAGACTTAATCTCACGTTTACAGGGACTGGACCGGGCTTCGGAAGAGCAGGGCCTAAAAGCCTTTCGCTGGGAGGTAGAAACGGTGGTAGGTTAGCAATTTTTTGCATTAGCCGCGCCATTAGCAGGACTATACTCTAGCATCGTTTTAGAGAACTGAAATAGTTTTCTCTGATTGAGGCAATGAAAAAACTTGTAGTAAGATATGTCCATGTGGTGTATTGCTTCCTGAATAGTTCTAAATTCTAATATTTAATATTTGAGATATAGATGACGATTCAACTTATCGGAAATCAACAATTAATTTTTAACCTTTTATTAGGATAAAGATAAAATCTTGCATCTTGTATCTTATAACAGATGGTAGTACAAGTTCGAATTCCGATAAGTTAGGTTGCAGGTTATAGTGTAGCTCATAGGTAACCGGAAAATTACCCTTTATGCAAGCAAAAACACGTGTTAAAATCTGCTGCATCAGCAGCACCCAGGAAGCCCGGGTAGCTATAGCCTGTGGTGCAGCTGCCCTCGGCCTGGTGGGCGAAATGCCAAGTGGCCCCGGCACCATCCACGATCAGCTGATTCAGGAGATAACCCGCACTGTACCGCCACCTATTGCTACTTTTTTGCTAACAAGCCGCACAGATTCAGCTGCTATTATTGCCCATCACCAACTGGTTCAAACCAATACCATTCAATTAGTAGATGCTATAGCCGCTGGTGCCTTCGCCCAAATTCGTGCGGCCTTGCCAGGGGTTAAACTGGTGCAGGTGGTGCATGTGCTGGATGAGCACTCGGTGGAGGAGGCCCAGCAAGCGGCTGAATATGCAGATGCCATATTACTGGATTAGGGTAACCCCAGGTTAAAAGAAAAAGAACTGGGGGGCACAGGACGGATACACGATTGGGTTATTAGCCGCAGAATACGCGAGAGCATTGGCAAACCTATTTTTTTGGCAGGCGGCCTCACACCGGAAAATGTGCGGGAGGCGATTGAGGTGGTGCAGCCCTTTGGTGTAGATGTTTGCAGTGGTGTGAGAACAGGCGGGCAACTTGACCAATACAAGCTGGAGAAGTTTTTAAAAGCAGTCGACATGGTATAACATCATACCAAAATCGCCTACATACCCTTGACCCAAAAAGCATCTTTTTTCTTCTGAAGGCCAAAAACATTAGAATAATCTGGATGTTTGCAGTTAAACCTTTTTTTCTCTTCTTTAAAAAATTTATCTGATTTTGAGTGACTTAAAAGCAATGATATGAAAGTAAAAGGTAAATTGGCAGTTGTAACCGGCGTGAGCCATGGTATTGGTTTGGCAACAGTGCAGGCGCTCCTGGAGAAGGGCGTAAAAGTAGCAGGTTGGGGTAGAAGCGCCCCTGATCTACAGCACGCTAATTTTCATTTTTTTGCATGTGATGTCCGGAAGCCGGAGGCGGTGCAGGAAGCCTTTGACCAGACACTTCATAAATTTAAACTGCCTGTTTCAATTCTGGTGAACAATGCTGGCCTCGGGCTGCAGGCTCCCCTCGAAGAGCAGCCATTGGAAGACTGGCATACGATGTTCGATACGAATGTGCATGGCCTTTTTTACTGCACGCGCCAGGTTTTACCGGGCATGAAAGAGCAGGAGGAGGGGCATATCATTAACATCTCATCTATTGCCGGTAAGAATCCGGTGCCGGGTATGGTAGGCTATGCTGCTACCAAACATGCTGTTACAGGCATTTCGCATTCTCTTTTTATGGAGGTGAGGGAGTTCGGCATTAAAGTAACCTGTATATACCCTGGCTCCACCAGCACAAACTTTTTCGATAACATAGAGAATTCACCGGCAAGCCCGAACATGATGCGCCCCGAAGATATCGCCTCTACCCTGGTGCATGTGCTGGAATCGGACCCCAATTACCACCACGTAGACATAGAAGTTCGGCCGCTAATGCCAAAAGGCAAGCAAAAGAAATAGTAACAGACCCGCCTGATTTTTGTAGTTTTGTTTTCAAGAAGTTCTCCGCATGGAAATGGAGACTTCGTTATAATCTGCGAAAGTGGATTAATCCGCTTTTCTTCTGGCACAGTTTTAGCCGGAAAAGAGCCTTTAAAGGTAAACTATCTGTATCATAATCAGGAAAGTATACATTGTCTGTTGAAGTAAAAGGTCTAAGCAAAATTTTTGGCTCACAACGAGCCGTAGACGATATTTCGTTTACAGTAAAGCAGGGACAGATTCTGGGATTTCTGGGGCCGAATGGTGCCGGCAAGTCTACTACCATGAAAATTGCTACCTGCTACCTTCCGCCAAGTGCCGGCACCGTACTGGTAAATGGCTACGATGTAGCAGCAGACACCATGGCGGTTCGGCGGCACGTGGGGTATCTGCCAGAGCACAACCCCCTTTACCTCGATATGTATGTGCACGAGTATCTTCGTTTTGTTGCCTCCATTTATGGGCTTAAAGGCAGCAAAGCCAAAATGCGCGTGCAGGAGATGGTAGAGTTGTGCGGGCTTACGCTGGAGCAGGGCAAGAAAATCGGGACACTTTCTAAAGGTTACCGGCAGCGGGTAGGGCTGGCGCAGGCACTGGTGCACGACCCGCAGGTGCTCATTCTTGATGAGCCAACCACCGGCCTGGACCCTAACCAAATCGTTGAAATCCGTTCCCTCATAAAGCAGGTTGGCCAGAACAAAACCGTTATTTTCTCTACCCACATTATGCAGGAGGTTACAGCCATCTGCGACAGGGTCGTGATTATTAACCGGGGCAAACTGGTGGCCGATAGCGATGTGGCATCATTGCAGGCAGGCAGCCGAAACGAGAAAGTGACACTGGTGGAGTTTGAGCAGCCCATTGCTTCCGATTTACTTCAACACATACCCGGTGTGTTGCAGGTAAGCCCGGCGCAGCAACCCCATACCTACCGTGTCACCTCCCGCAAAGATGCCGATATCCGCTCTGCCGTTTTCAGAATTGCCTCTGAACAAAACTGGCCGCTTGTAGGGCTCCGGCAAGAAGAAAGCTCCCTGGAAAAAATCTTTCAGCAGTTAACGAAAAGCTAGAAATTAGATTATAGATGTTAGATTCTAGATGTTAGACTGTTTTGGGATTTAACTTGTAAAAGAATCCATTTGTGTAAGCATGAAGTACCTTGTCAAATTTTAAATGCAGTACTTATCCTATTAAGGTTGAATATTAGTGCTCTTTCAAATTAAAAATTAGAAATTAAAAATTATGCTGGCGCGAGTGTTCTCGTTCTTGACGATTATTCCACGGCCTCTGGCCGCTTTGAAGCTCTTTTGTAGGTAGCATAACTCCATAAATTAAGTTAGAGGAGCACTAGTGCAATAGGCTTCGGTAAGTCTTAATTTAAGCGAAACAAAAAATCTGGTGTCTATAATCTAGCATCTAACATCTAACAAAAAATGTTGGCGATACTTAAAAAAGAATTTAACGGCTTCCTGAACTCGCTCATTGCCTACATTGTGATGGCGGTGTTTCTGGTGGCGATCGGGATGTTTATGTGGGTGTTCCCGGATAGCAATGTGCTGGATTATGGTTATGCCGATATGCAGACGCTCTTTAACATGGCTCCCTGGCTGTTCCTGTTCCTGATACCGGCCATTACCATGCGTACTTTTGCCGAAGAAAAACGCGAAGGCACGATGGAGCTGCTGCTGACCAAACCCATTACAGACCTACAGCTTATTCTGGGGAAATATTTTGCCGCCCTTTTACTCTCTCTTTTGGCGCTGCTGCCCTCGCTGCTATACTATTACTCAGTTTACGAACTTGGCAATCCTGTCGGCAACATCGATTCGGCAGCTGTGGTAGGGTCTTACCTGGGGCTGGTCTTTCTGGCGGGCGTTTTTACGGCTATCGGAGTTTTTGCCTCTTCTGTTTCTGATAACCAGATCATCTCTTTTGTAATTGCCGTGTTCCTGTGCTACATTATTTATACCGGTTTCGATCTCATAGCTACCTTGCCGCTGTGGGGCACTGCCGGGTATGCCATCAGCCAGTTAGGTATCGCTTTTCATTACAGCAGCATCAGCAAAGGCCTCATCGACTCCAGAGATGTTTTGTATTTTTTAAGCGTAATTACCCTGATGGTGTTAGGAACCAAACTTGTACTGAAAAGCAGAAAATGGTAACAGAGCAGCCGCAAACTACCCAGACAAAACGCAGCCGCGATATAACAAGGTTTCTGGCTTTGGTTGGAGGCATTGTACTGCTGAACATACTGGCGGCTTCCTATTTTTTCAGGATAGACCTGACCGAAGACAAACGCTACACCATTGCTCCGGTTACAAAACAGATGCTGACCAGCCTCGAAGACGATGTGGTGGTGGAGGTGTACCTCGAAGGCGATTTCCCGGCAGGTTTTAAGCGCCTCCAGCAGTCGGTGCGGGAGACACTGAATGAGTTTAAGCAATATGCAGGCGGCAACATCAGGACCGTTTTCATAGACCCTACCGCCATTGCCAACGACACGGCCCGGGCACATTACTTTACACAATTGGCACAAAAAGGCATAATGCCGACTAACCTCAGAGCCAGCGAAGAGGGTAAGCAGGTCGAGCGCCTCGTGTTTCCGGGGGCTATAGTAAAGTACAAAGGCAAAGAGGCGACCGTAAACCTGCTGAAAGGAAACCTGGCTGCTTCTGCAGAACAACGCCTGAACCAGTCGGTAGAGGGGGTGGAGTATGAAATCGCTGCTGCTATTCGTAAAATTGCTTTTCCGGCCCAAAAAACGATTGGTTACATAATGGGGCAGGGGCAGCTGGACATGCAACAGGTGGCCGATTTGGTAGGGTCTCTGGGTGAGTATTACCGCGTGGCGCGTGGCGAACTTTCTCAAATTCCTGATTTGCAGGGCCTCGACCTGATTGTTGTGGCTAAACCGACGCAGCCTTTTTCGGAACTCGATAAGTTTAAGATTGATCAGTTTATAATGAACGGGGGCAAAGCGGTGTTTTTTGTAGACGCCTTGCAAGCCAACCTCGATAGTGTGGGGGCAGGAGGCATGTTTGCTATGCCCTACAACCTCAACCTCGACGATCTGCTTTTCCGGTACGGCGTGCGCCTGAACCCTGAAATGATTATGGACCTGAATTCAGGGTTTATTCCGGTAGTAACTGGCTACATGGGCGACAGACCGCAAACAGAAATGATTAGCTGGCGCTTTTACCCGCTTCTGAACAATTTTAGTCAGCACCCGATTACGCGTAACCTCGATGCCGTTTATTCTAAATTTATAGGAACTCTAGACACCGTGCGTGCAGATGGTATCCGGAAAACGCCCTTGGTCTTTACCTCCAACTACTCCAGGGTGCTGCAGCCTCCGGTGCCGATAACACTCGAAGAAGCACGCATGGAAGTAAGGCCGGAACAGTTTATGGCGGGGCCGCAACCTGTTGGTTATTTGCTCGAAGGTAAGTTTACCTCCCTTTTCCGGAACAGGCGGGCCCCTGCAGGTGCTTCCACCACAACTGTAAAAGAAGCAGGTGCTGAAACCAAAATAGCTGTTTTTTCGGATGGTGATTTGGTCCGGAACGATGTTAACCCACGCACGGGTCAGCCTTACGAACTTGGCTTCGACAGGTACAACAATGTAAAGTTTGCGAACCGCGAATTAGCCCTTAACACTATCCATTTTATGCTCGATGGCGGAGGACTGATTAACGTGCGCAGCAAAGAAATTAAATTAAGGCCTTTAGACAAGGTGCGGGTAAAGCAGGAGCGAACCTACTGGCAACTCCTCAACCTGGTGCTGCCCCTGGTGCTGCTCACCATTTTTGGGTTTACACGTTTTTACCTGCGCAAGCGGAAGTATGAGCAGAAAAGGTAGTGGAAAATTAAAGGTTATTACGATAAGTTTCTATAGGTGACTCTGATGTTTTGTAAACCGCAAGCGATGAGCATTACTTTATCTCTGATCTGATCCCCATGCAGCCGCATTTTGTCTTTCACCGTTCTGACTCTTTTGACACCTGCCATCACATGCTCCACTTTTACTCTGATGCTTGCCAGCAAGCTGTTGTAGAGTTTATCATATTCTGACAATGGCTGGTTAGGCATCTTTTTGACCGGAAGGCAGAGCTGCGCTCCCTCTGGCTTGTAACCTACAAATCCCAGGTCAAGCAGCAGGCCTTTTTCAGGTACAAACTCAAGCTCCATCTCATCAGCCAGTGCCTTGTCATGCAGGCTTCCTTCCACTGTCGGGCTCAGGTAGAGCACCCGGTTATGCTCATCGCTCACCAGCAGGTTTTTGTTTGTATGACAGCCCTTCTTGCCGCTATACTCGTGTTTTTGCCGCTCCCAGTTTACGGAGCGTGGCACGGGTCTTTCTGTGGCATCCATGTACACCACCTGCCCTGCGAGCAGGCGCAGTGTCATGTAAAGCCCACCAGGCTCCCGGACTGGCAGCATCTGCAGGCGCTGCAGCGCCTTGCAAAGCAGTGGAAGAAGCACCTTGAGCCACTGGCTTACTTTACCCTGGCTCATCTGGAAGGTCAAGGCCATGCCTGACTGCAGCGGGTTGTGCTTGAGATAATACAGCACGAAGAAAAGTTTATCTGTGCTCCCTTTCAAACTCATCGAGCCATGCTCGGAGAACTTCTCAAGCACACGCCGCTTGCCCTTCAGGTCATAATGGGGATGATACTGCTGCCATAAAGAATCGAATTCTTCCAGCAAATCAAAAAACTCTGATACTGTCAAGGACGTTAAACTGATCATAGAGCGGTCAGAGGCTTGGCTTTTTTTTAGGAATTGCATAACCTTAAAAGCCATTCCCTGGCCGCTTTAGTTCGTTTTCAGCTCATCAACAATTTATCGTAATATCATTTATTAAATCGATTCCTGTTTAGGGCTCTAAGGAAATAATAGACCCTTGACTATTTTTGATGTTAAAAGCTTCCGGAGGCTATTTTTATTAGCATAATTTATTCCCTCTATCAAGTAAAGGCGGTAGCAGGTAATGCAGCATGTTCACTTTCATTAAAAATAAGGCCATACTTCTTGAAGTTTAAGAGATCGATTACAGGAGCTTTTTGTAGTAGAGTAGGTGCTCTAGCTAAAAACCTACAGCCTGTGTCTAACCTCTTAACAGATGTTTGCTTCACGAACAGGCATTTTTACTCCTTTTTAAGTGATAATTTGCAAAAAAGGGCTTACCTTACACGTAGGACAAATGCGAATTATTTATAACTTTGTCCAAATAACATTATAGGCACGCGTAATGAAATTTATCGTAACATCATCTGCTCTACTGAAGCAGTTATCCAGCATAAACGGGGTCGTAACTAACAATCCTGTGGTTCCTATTCTGGAGAATTTCCTCTTTGAGATAAACGACAGCACCCTTACCATAACAGCCAGTGACCTGGAGACATCCATGATAACCGAGCTGCAGGTAGAGGCAAGAGAGAGCGGACGCATTGCTGCACCGGCCAAGATTTTGCTGGAAACGCTTAAAAACCTTCCGGATCAGCCTGTAACGTTCACGATAGATGAGGAAACGTATACGATTGAGATCAGCTCCGCCAATGGCCGTTACAAGCTGTCTGGTGAGAATGCCACAGATTTTCCGCGTGTGCCTGTTGTAAAAGGTGGTAACGCCATCGAGATGCCGTCTAACGTGCTGGCCCGGGCAATTAACAAAACTATTTTTGCTGTTAGCAACGATGAACTTCGACCTGCTATGACGGGTATTTTTGTTCAGCTGCGTTCAGATAATGTAACATTTGTAGCAACCGATGGTCACCGCCTGCTGCGTTACCGCCGCCAGGATATCTCTACAAGCCAGGAAGCTTCCCTGATCATTCCACGCAAGGCCTTTACGCTGCTCAAGTCTACGCTGCCATCCGAGCCGACAACGGTGCGCGTGGAGTTCAACAATTCTAACGCCTTCTTCAGCTTCGATAACATCCGGATGATATGCCGTTTGATCGATGAGCGTTATCCTGATTACGAAAACGTTATTCCGGTGCAGAATCCGAATAAACTCGTAATAGACCGTGCCGATCTGCTTAGCTCTGTTCGTCGTATTTCCATCTACTCGAACAAAACAACGCACCAGATCCGCCTGAAACTGACCGGAAGCGATTTACAGGTATCTGCCGAAGACCTCGACTTCTCTAACGAAGCCAACGAACGCCTCTCGTGCCAGTACGAAGGCGAGGACATGGAAATAGGATTTAATGCCAAGTTCCTGCTCGAAATGCTCAACAACATGGATTCTGATGAGATATCGTTTGAACTCTCGACGCCAAACAGAGCAGGTTTGCTGATGCCGTTAGCGAACGAAGAAAACGAAAATGTATTGATGCTGGTGATGCCTGTCATGCTTAACAATTACGTATAACAAGTTCACATTCCCATAGACACAGAAAAGGCCGGCTATCCGGCCTTTTCTGTGTTATACCCAAATATTAAATTTTACTATATATCATTTTAGTTGAACCTGTTCTACTACATTGCCTGTTCTTAGTTATAGTAAAAAATTGGGCGGATCATCTATTCTTACGGCTGTTGCTCTACATTCATTCTAGCTAAATTCATTCTCCCTTCTTTTTTTGAAGTGACACATGCAGACATTAACTCTTTATTTTTTTCGCGCTGCGCCGGCTGTTTATGCTAAGTCTTTCAAGAATAAATATGCTGTTCAGAACCTGCATGTGTTACGGCTGGTCGCACTAATTTTATTTTCAATTACTGGTCTGCTTTTGCTTAGCTCTTTTTTTATCGAGTATGGCAAGTTTATGGTTAAGGCAGATGCTCTTTTCTATAATAGCCTGTTTCTGTTCCTTGTTTCTGCGGTAACTTGGCCGCTTGCCACGTTGCTCCAGAAAAACTACCGCAAGCATGCTAATCTGTCGCAGCAATTTTGTGTTCTCTACGCGGTGCTGTTTATTTCTTCCTGCATGGCGGTGTCGTTTATTGCTCAGAATAACCCGAAGAATAACATGACCATGTATTTGTTGGGGGTGCTGTGTGCGGCAGTGTTTTTCGTGTTCTCGCTAAAAGAAGTGCTGGTGCTGATGGTGCTGGTAAGTCTGAACTTTAGCATTGGTCTTTGGCTTTGTTCGCTTACCCTGGAGCAGGAGGTGCTGAACAGTTTCGGCTCCATCTTCATTCTGACCTGCTTTTTCTTTATTTCCAGAGTTATATATAGTTACAGGCTTCACCACCACATGCAGGTAAAGCTTATAAAGGCGCAACAGCGGAAGATTCAGAAAATAAGCAGTGCCAAATCGGAAATACTGCGCATTGTGGCCCACGACATGCGCGCGCCTTTTGCGAATATTGAAATGCTGGTGACGTTGCTTCGCAAGCGAAAAGGCATGGCACCTGAAAAGCAGGAAGAATTTTACGACCTTATTTTAAAAAGCTGTTATAAATCAAAAGGGCTGATTGCCGACCTGCTGGAGCTGGCACAACTGGAGCAAAACCAGGAGCTAAAAACAAATCAGGTAAATGTGTATGCGTTTCTGCAGGAAGTGCAGGCAGAGTGGAAACAGAAGCTAACGCACAACAAACAGCTTCTTTTTTCGCTTCCTGAAAAGGACTTGTTTGTAAACCTGCACCTACAGAAGTTTCAGCGGGTACTCGATAATTTGATTTCTAATGCAGTTAAGTTTACACCGGAAAATGGCCTTATTCAGGTGCAGGTAAAAGAAAACGGGCAGAACATTGAGATTAAGATTTCAGACAATGGCATTGGTGTGCCCTTGCACCTGCAACAGCACCTCTTCAAGCCTTTCTCTAAAGCAGGCCGAAAGGGCTTGAATGGCGAGGCTTCTGTTGGTTTGGGACTGAACATCAGTAGAAAGCTGGTGGAGCAGCACGGAGGCAGTATAACGGTTGAAAGCGAAGAAAACCAAGGCACCACCTTCCAGATAAAGCTCCCGCTGGCCCAACGCGCTTAATGTTTACCAAATAAGTACCCTTGACACCTAAACCAGCTCGGAGGCTTTGGAAGGGCATTTTTATTCAAATAATTTGCCTGCTAACCGTTCTTTCCTACAAAAGAATATAACCTGATTCATCGAACTTTCAAACTGTACTGCCATCTGTTATAAGACAGAAGACATAAGACGCAGGACACAGGACATAAGATTTTATCGATCAGAAATGAAGATATATGAATGCCTGATGTTACCGTTAGCTTATGCCTGCAGCCCATTTGCTTTTTTCATTTAACCTGTTTCAGTTTAGGGCTGAACCTTCAGGTAAATAGGGAAATGGCTGCTGGTGCCGCCCTGGTAGGTAGCGCCTGCATAGGTTTTACGCGGTGTGTTTTTGTATTTGCCGAAGGTGTGCTTCAGGTTCTCCGGTTGGTGAATTGTGGCAGAGCCCCTCACAAACTGAAGGCCAGTTCCCCCTATCCACGATTTGGAGATCATTATCTGGTCTTGCATCTGAAAGCTGCCGCGGTAAAAGGAACTTCCTTTTTTGTTGATGTGGTGCATGTAAAAGGCATTGAACAGCTCCTGGTTGTAAAGTGGGTCAGGCCGGCCTGTGGCAAGTAGCGCCTGCTCCAGCACATCGGCAGAAGGGTCTACTGCAAAGTTGCCCATTACAATAATTTTTGCATCCTTATCGATTTTTTGCTGTTCGTTTATTTCCTGGCGCAAAGTAATGGCAGCGGCTCGTTTTCGGCTTTCCCTGATGCGAGTGCTCCCGGTACCGTTTGGCCAGTAGTTTATATACAAGGTAACAGGCTCGTTTCGAAGAAGGCCTTTTACCTGCAGAATGCCCGTAGTCTGGTAATTAGCTTCAGCAAAACCAATGGGTAAGGAGGCATGAGCAGTTGGCTGGAAGTGCCTGGGTTTATAAAGTAGCGCAACATCCAGTCCAGAAGCATCAGGCGAATCGTAATGAATGATCTCGTATTTATTATCGCGCAGGGCAGAGGTTTTTATTAAGTCCTCCAGCACCTGCTTATTTTCTACTTCTGCTACACCGAGAACAGCGGGCCCACCTTTATCGCCCATAGAGGCTATGGTGTTAGCCAGGTCGTTTAACTTGGCTTTGTAACGTTCTTCTGTCCAGTTGTGGGTACCACCTGGTGCAAACGCGTCGTCCTTTATAGCTGGGTCATTTTCAGTGTCATACAGGTTTTCAAGGTTGTAAAAGGCAATGGTGAGCATAGCTGCTTTTTTGCCTGAAGGTGAAAATACTTTACAGCCTGAAAAGGCAGTCAGTATAAAAAGGGTAAAGAAGATTTTAATTCCGTGGCGCATCGTGTAACTTTGTACAAATTTTAGTGTCAAGGATAGTACGAGAGATATATAGTATAAAGTTTAATTACAGAAAAATGAAGAAATCAGAAATATACTTCAGCATTGCCCTGGATGACCAAAAGGTGCCGGAAGCCATTAGCTGGAGAGCTACAGACGCTGGAGAAAAAATACATTTTGCCAAGGCCATTAATATTTCACTCTGGGACAGAGATGAGGCCGGTACCATGAAAATTGACCTCTGGACAAAAGATATGCCGGTAGACGAGATGAAGTATTTTTGTATAGATAGCATCGGGGCCATGGCCCAAAGCATTATGACTGCTACAAACGACCAGGTAATGGCCCAAAAGATGCGTGCCCTGTGCGAAGACCTGATGAAGCACGTAGAGGAGCAAAACAGCAAGCAAGGTTAAGAAGCCTTTTGCCAAGTTAGCTGTCCTTAAAAGCAGAAGAGCCACCGAAACACGGTGGCTCTTCTGCTTTTAAGGAGGGTACCTTATTAATTAATGGTTGATACAGTAGCGTCTGATTCTGAACCCGAAGTAACAGCTACAGGAGCCTTATCTTCGCTTTTGTTAAGTTCAGCCATAAACTGCTGATCAAATTTAGTTAACACGTTTCTCGATCCGAAATAGCTGTTATACTGCACGGTACTTAAAACACGCTCCAGTTCACGGTCACGCTCTGCGCTTATAGCTTTATATTTCTGATCCAGCATTTCCTGGTTACCTGCGAATTCTTTTTCAGCAGCCAACATTTTAGTGGCTTTATCGAGGTTAATCTCTCTTACCTTATTCGACTGATAATTGTTAAGACGCAGTTCCCTGATCATTTTATCGGTCAGGTTGTTAGCCCGTTGCTCTACCAGGTTATTGCCGGTGGCAGCAGCTCCAAACACGATACCAATTACCAGGAAAGTTAATACAATTAGATTTTTCATAAGTCTGTAGGTTTTGAGCGTTGTATACTACCAGATGGCCTTTTTATGCCCTGGTTGTATAGATAACATGACTAGCAGCAGAATAATTCCGTCCAATTCGACTTATTTAAAATGAAGTGTCAGTTGCCTTAAATATCTTTCAAAAAGAGCACTAGTTTTCTTACATCTTATGAAAATTTAAGGAGCAGTTTCTACCACTCATTTTTCCACATCATAGATTCTACTGGCGTAATAGTTCGTTTATTATACTTGGCATTTACTTTTTGGTTGTAATAGTTGGTGATGCCACCTTTTACTTCAAAGTAAATTAACTGACCAATAGGCATGCCATAATAGATGCGTACGGGCTGGGTAACTGATATTTCCAGGGTCCAGGTGTTACAGAAGCCTACATCGCCTTTACCAGCAGTGGCATGTATATCGATACCAAGTCTGCCAACACTCGACTTACCTTCCAGAAAAGGCACATGAGCATGGGTTTCGGTGTATTCGAGGGTAACACCTAAGTACAGGGTTTCCGGTCGCAGCACATACCCTTCCTGCGGAATTTCAAACACCTCTATCTCGTTATGCTGCCGGGCATCCAGCACCTCATCGCGGTAAGTAGCCAGGTAGCGGCCTAAATGTACATCGTAGGAGTTTGTGCCGAGGCAGGCATGGTTAAAAGGCTCCACCAGGATGGTACCTTTGGCCATTTCCTCTAAAATTTGCTGATCTGTCAGTATCATGGTTTTATGTAAGGTCGGGGCGCAAAAGTACGCATTTCATTCGACACAAGCTATAAGAAAAGCCTTGGCGATTTTAAGCAAAAATAGCTTTGGAAGGGGATTTTCATTTGAATAATTGATAGAGCAGGAGGCTCAGTTTACCTTTATCACTTTTTTTATGACCTGCTGACCATCCGGAAAAGTAAGTTTAAGCATGTATGCTCCAGAGGCAATAGACGAAATATCCAACTCATCTGCAACTGTCATTTGCTGCTCCCGCAGCACCTGCTGGCCGATGGCATTGACTATCCTAAGACTGAAAAATTGATTTGAAACACAGTCACCTTCAAAACCAAAACGCACTTTTCCAGTAGTCGGATTGGGATAAAATGTTATGGTAGAGAGGAAACAATCTTCAGCATCTGTTCTTTCTGCTGCCACTATGCCATTAAAATATGATTCAATAAAGTTAGGGAGGCCAGCTGCCTCTGCTCCTCGAAAATTAAAATATCTGAGATTGATGCTACAGTCAAAGCCCTTCCTGTTTGGATGGTCTATCACGAGCAGGTACTCGTTTGATGTTCTTTCCAGAGGTGCCAACGGATTATCTCCGCTATAGATCCTGCCATCCGGGGCTAACTGCAGACAAGAATCAAATCCGCCTCTATTCCGATCTGTAAGTATATTGGTATTAGGGTTATCTACTATAAGTCCTGTAGCCGATGCGTTAATGGCATCCAGATCGTTTGTACTGACATCATACTGGAAAACATGATTTGCCTGTTCTTTAAGTTCTCTTGAATACAGCCTGGTAATAGATACATAAAGCTTCGTGTTGTCAGGGGAAAAGGACACGCCATAAGCTCTCCCCGGAGCCCATAATGGCTTGTAATTGGAAATCAAGCCTGTCTGCGCGTTGAAGTCAAACAGGTTAATCGGGTTAGGGACATCTTCATCAATAGTGCTTGCCAGTTTGGTGCCATTCGGAGAGGCTTTTAGATAACCAATTGATGCGGCAAGTGAATTGGGATTATTTTCTATACCGTGTACCTCTCCGATTGACTGTGATGTAAAATTAGATATACCATTGGCAGTAACAGCAGCCACTTTAAAAGTGTTTGTGCCTAACTCATGCGTGAGCAGCCAATAATCTTTACCATTGGTATGAGGAACCGCAGTTACCTTTCTTACCAGATTTTCCTGCAAGAGAGTGTTTTTTGATGAGGCTAGTACATCTCCTCGCCCTCCATTCAGGTTCATATCTATAAGATGGCAGTAGAGCTGATTGGCTGCCAAGCCATAGCTAACCGTGTAGAGTGTAAAAAGGTAGAACCGTTTATCATCACCAGGAACGGGCACAATCAAAATTGTTTGTCCGTAGCCTCTGCCATTTAAATCCTGCCCATTTGGCATCAGCTGATGGCTACTGTCCCACACGTTTACGCCATCTGTGTAAAAGAGTAGATCTCCTGTTTGTGGATCGCATGCTACCGCAGTAGATAGGTTCCAGTTGGAATGTCTTATCTGTTGGGCCCCATTGTTCAGAGGAACCAAATTGCCAGATCGAAAGTCTAACCCCGCTTTATTACCGAAGTACCAAAAACTGGCTTCCTTTTGGGAAAAGGCTTCCCGTTGCAACAGGAAAATCAGCGGGAGTAGCAGAAGCTTTTTCATTGGTAATCAATTTTTGTATTAACACTATTTCTGAACCGACTCCAGCTTCTGATCCAGATTAGCTGTTGGTGAACATTTTCAATTCTTCGGTCTCTATTCTTGCTGCCAACTACGGAACTACCGTAAACACAGGCGACCTGAGAAAAATAAAGTTATTTTCGACACTTTGGTTCGGCTTCACCGGCAGATAAACTGGTCCTGAACCTGCATCAGAAGGAATGGTAAGCTGAATAGAGTCTGCGGATGCCACGAGAAGCGGATAAGCAATTTTAGGAAGCATTTCACCCATGACATCCGTAAAGGCAATAATTTGATTGGCCTGGATGGCTTTGTCGAGTTGCTTGCCATAAATGGTGACTACTGTTCCTGCGCTGCCACTTGTCGGTCTCACGCCCGTAATTTCCGGCGAGGGGTACTCGTTTATGCTGATGGTGCGTAAAGCAGCCAGGTAGTTACGTCTGGCGACCAGTAGGTCTACATAAGCAAATGGTATGCCCTCAGGTACTACCACTTTCAATTCATTTCCAGAAGCAGTGACAACAATTGCCGGAATGCCATGTATCGTTACTTGGTTTCCTGAAGGAATAAAGCTAAAATGATGTCCGTAAATGGTGAGAGTATCGCCAATCATGCAGCTGTTGAGTTTGCTGCTTCCTAATAAAGTCTCACCAGGATTTATGCTCTCAATTATAATTTGCTGCTGCTCCCTGTCTTTTTCGCAGCTCCAGGAGAGGAGGGAGAGGCAGCATAATAAGCAGAGGTAGAAAATTCTGTTCATTGGAATACTTTTTTACTTTATTAAAATAAGTAAAATCCCAGTAAAGTTACTGTTATAACAATTGGTTTAATTTAAGAAATATTGCACAAAAAATTGTCTTTTATTGGAATTAAATCTTAAAATACTCTTTAAAGTAATGAAACTTAAAAAGATTGGCTACATGTGCTGATTAACCGCTGTTGCTCATTCTCCACACAGCCCAGATTAGTATTCATATTTTGCGCAACCATAAAACAATAAAGGCAGCCCCGTTTCCCAGAGCTGCCTTTATTTACTAGAATTATGGGTCGCTACTGTTGTTGCGCCTCCTGTAGTGCCTCAAAGTTTGCCTGTAAATACTTCGACACTAATTCATCTGTAATGGCTGTAGATACAAACAATGCCTCGTACTGCGATGGCGCCAGGTAAATGCCCCGCTGCAGCATGGCGTTGAAGTAGCGGCCAAACAAAGCTGTATCAGAAGTTTTAGCACTTTCGAAATCAGTGACAGGTTGTTCGGTAAAGAATATGCTGAACATGGAGCCGACCTGGTTGATGGAATAGTTTAGTCCTAACTTCTGCATGTTTTCTTTCATGCCTTCTACAATGGTGGTCGTGGTGCTTTCCAGCTGGTTATAGATAGAAGGGTTGCTGTGGAGGTGCTGCAGCATCGCCATCCCGGCCGACATAGCGATCGGGTTACCCGACAAGGTACCTGCCTGGTAAACAGGACCAGCTGGTGCTACGTAATCCATTATTTCTTTTTTGCCACCATAGGCTCCTACTGGCATGCCGCCCCCAATAATTTTACCCAAAGTTGTCATATCTGGCGTAACGCCATAGAGTTCCTGTGCACCACCTGGCGCTAAACGGAAGCCGGTCATTACTTCATCAAAAATGAGTACAATGCCATCCTGGTCGCAAAGCTGGCGCAGGCCCTGCAGGAATTCCGGCTTTGGTAGTACCAGGCCCATGTTACCTGCAACAGGTTCCAGAATAATAGCTGCTACTTCTCCGGGGTTTGCATTTAACAGGGCTTTAACTGCTTCCAGGTTGTTGTAAGGTGCTGTGAGTGTATCTAAAGCTACACCTTTAGTAACGCCGGGGCTATCGGGTACGCCAAGGGTTATGGCACCGCTACCTGCTGCTATCAGGAAAGAATCGCCGTGGCCGTGGTAGCAGCCTTCAAACTTTATGATTTTGCTGCGGCCGGTGTAGCCCCTTGCCACCCGAATAGCAGACATAGTTGCTTCTGTGCCGGAGTTCACCATACGCACCTTCTCAACAGAAGGAACCATGCTGATTATTAACTCAGCGATCTCTATTTCTTTGCGGGTAGGTGCTCCAAAGGAGAGGGAGTTCGGAATAGCTTCCTGCACTGCCTGTTGTACCATTTCCGGAGCATGCCCCAGAATCATTGGTCCCCAGGAATTGATGAACTCGATGTATTGATTGCCATCCTCATCGAACATGTAAGGACCTTTGGCCGAAACCATAAATCTTGGGTTGCCGCCAACGGCTCTGAAGGCACGCACGGGAGAGTTTACACCACCCGGAATAGAATGTTGGGCACGCTCAAATAATTCGTTGCTGATTGGAGCTATTTTCATAGAAATTAAATCTAAATAGTAAATGTGGCTTTTGAGAGCCAGCAGGTTTGGTATAAGAAGCTAGAGAAGTTAGTCGTTTAAGTTGCTACATGAATGTTAAAAGCCGGCTGGGTTTACCACCATTAATTGCATGTTCTCTAACTTGGTAATAGGTACATACTGGTTGTCGTTGCGGAAATCGGTGCGGTTGGCAGGATTAGTGTAGCCCAGGCCCTGATAGAGCACACCACGTTTGGTGCCTGCTACCTGCAGGTTCTGGTTAAAAGAAGGTCCGTATTCCTGTAGCATACTGCCAAAGTAGTAGAGCATTTCAAAACCGGAGTAGGCGTAGGTAGATGGCGGCACATTATAACGCGACACGTATCTTTTCCTGAAATTTCGGACACTGGTAGCCGTTTGATCGAAATATTTAGGGGATATAAAATATACCTCCTGATCATCTAGCTCCCTAATGGTGACCTGATTTATGTCCAGCCACTTATCGTAGGTGATGAGTGGTATTCTGGTTGGCTGGCTGTTCAACAGACTCATGGTGTTAACTGCTGCCGTCATTCTATCAGAAAAAACAGCTAAATGACCTACATCAGCCATAGTAAGGTTCTTAAAAACACCTGCTGTGGCAGAAGACTGTTCCGAATTTATTTTTTTGTAAGATAGAACTTTGCCACCCAATTTCAGGAAGTGCTGTCGGTAATAGCGGGCAAAGGTGGTATCGGAAGTCGCGCCTTCGTAGAGTATGGCAACAGATTTTGGCGTAAAATTCTGATAGGCATAAGTGGCTGCCTGCTGTGCCTGCGTGGCTACCGAAGATTCGAACAGAAGTACGCGCGCACTATTACCAGCCACATCGGGGTCTTGCGAAAGCGGATTTATAACTGTTACCTGGTTCTCTTCGGCAAAGCGCATGGCCACTTTGGCAGTCGATTTGTAAATAGGACCTATAACAAGGTCCATTTGCTTTAGCTCCGGCTGTGCGAATAGCTTTTTCACAGCCACCGTATCCGAACCTGCATCATAGGCAAAAAGCTCCACTGTAATTCCCTGCTTCTGCAGCGAATCCTGGGCGAGTTTCATGCCGGCATAGAGGTCGGTTACAAACTGGTTTTTGCGAGCTGATTGCCCTAAATCCTGGTTTAGCTGGAAGGGGAGGAGCACCGCTACCTGGTAGGATTTTTTGCGCAGTGCGTCCGGGTTCAGGTAATGTTTACGATCGAGGTTATGTTTTGCCACCAGCCGCTCCAGCAAAGCTTTATCCTGTGGCCGATACCAGCCAGCCAGGAGCTTGTCGGCGTACACCTGGGCTATTACTTTATCGGAGGCATGCTTTTGCTGCAGTGCTTCCAGTGTTTCCCTGTCGGCAATGCGGCTGAGGTAATGGCGTTTCATGCGCTCTGCTTCAGTTGCCAGCGAACCTGCGTTTACTCTTTCGAGTGTGGCGATTGCTCTTTCATACTCCTTTTGCTCAAATAGAATATTTGCAAGTAAATAATCGGCTTCCGCCATTCCTTCCCATTGCCCATGCTGTTGTTTTAACTGGCCCAACATGAGCTGGGCTTCCTGTGAATTGTTGGCTCTAAAAGCTGCTAAGGCATATAAATAGGAGGCTTCAGGCGCAAGCTCGTTACCAGAAACAGCTGCTGTAACAGGTTTAAGTTCAGCCATAGCCTGCTCAAAACGTTTTTGCTGCAGCAGTACTTTGCCATTATTATAGTTTACCTCAAAGTTCTGCAATTGCTGCGCACCTACTGGCAAAGCCAGCGTTGCCAACAGCAAACCACCTGCAATACGCTTTAAAAAGCCTTTCCTCATATTTCCTGATAATTAATAGAATTTGGAATAATTAAATGAGAGAGTGAGAGAATGAATATTGTCTGTAAAATGAAGCACTGTTAATCTAAACTCACTGATTCCAAATTCCTTTACTCACTCACTCCTTCACTCACTCACTCAAAATTAGAACTACTCCCACTCAATTGTAGCGGGTGGTTTAGAGCTTATGTCGTAGACCACGCGGTTTACGCCTTTTACTTTGTTGATGATCTCGTTCGAAACATCTGCCAGGAACTCATACGGTAACCGGCACCAGTCAGCTGTCATGCCGTCTACACTGGTTACGGCCCGCAAGGCTACTACGTTCTCGTACGTGCGCTCGTCACCCATTACGCCCACCGACTGCACCGGTGTTAGAATAGCGCCTGCCTGCCAGACTTCATCGTAAAGGCCGGTCTTTTTCAAGTTACTGATAAAGATATGATCTACCTGCTGCAAAACCTGTACCTTTTCTGCGGTTATGTCGCCTAAAATACGAATTGCCAATCCGGGACCAGGGAAAGGATGACGGCCGATAATGTTCTCATCGATTTTAAGGGTTCTGCCTACCAGCCGAACCTCGTCCTTGAAAAGCGTGTTAAGAGGCTCTACTACTTTCAGCTTCATAAAATCGGGGAGGCCACCCACGTTATGGTGCGATTTAATTGTAGCTGAAGGACCTTTTACACTAATGGACTCAATTACATCGGGGTAAATAGTGCCTTGTGCCAGCCACTTCACGTCTTCTACCTGGTGCGCCTCATCGTCAAACACTTCAATAAACACACGGCCAATGGCTTTGCGTTTCAGTTCAGGATCTGAAATACCAGCTAAGGCAGCATAAAACCGATCCTTGGCATCAACGCCTTTCACGTTCAGGCCCATGTGCTTATAGGAGTCGAGCACACTCTCGAATTCATCTTTGCGGAGCAGACCGTTATCTACGAAAATACAGTATAGGTTTTTGCCGATAGCCTGGTGAATGAGCATGGCAGCCACACTGGAGTCTACACCGCCAGAGAGGCCGAGCACCACCTTGTCGTTTCCGATTTTTTGCTGAAGTTCAGCCACAGTGGCTTCTATAAACTGGTCGGGAGTCCAGTCTTGCACGCAGCCGCAGATGTGCACTACAAAGTTGCGGAGCAGAATCTTGCCTTCGTCGGAGTGTGTCACCTCCGGGTGAAACTGAATGCCGTAGGTTTCCTGGTCCTGCAGTTTAAAAGCGGCCACCCGCACCGATTCGGTACTGGCTATTACCTCGAAATTTGAAGGAATTTCTTTTATGGTATCTCCATGCGACATCCAGACAACAGAGCCTGGAGTTAACTCTTTCATGAGGCGGCTGGTGGTGTGCAGCTCAGAGAGGCGGGCACGGCCATATTCGCGGATCGTAGATGGTGTTACTTCGCCCTGGTGTTCGTGTGCTATAAGTTGGGCACCGTAGCAAACGCCTAGTAAAGGCACCTGCCCCATAAACTGGCTAAGATCCAGCGTCGGGTGGTCCTGGTCGCGAACAGAGCAGGGGCTACCCGATAAGATAACACCCTTCACATCTTCGGTAAGGGCGGGCACATTGTTGTACGGATAAATTTCGCAGTAAACGTTTAGCTCACGCACCCGCCTTGCAATTAGCTGGGTATATTGGGAGCCGAAGTCGAGAATGAGGATTTTTTCTGGCATGCGCAAAGGTAAGGCTCTTTTCAGATAATTGCCAATAAGTAGCCGAACAAACCTGCCGTGTTTCAAAAACCTGCCAGGTTCAGGAGCTATAGCAACTACCGGGTTTGAGAATTTGAGGTTTCGATAATCTGGAAATAGGCGGGACGTTTAAGGTTTTCTGTACAAAAAAGCAAAGTAGGTAAAGGAAGTGGAGGAGAGGTCTGAAGAAAGTTGAAAGTTTTATTTTGTAGCTCCAAATGTATAAGTAATTGGTAACGATACCCTTGAGCCTAAAATCTTAAAAAACCTTTGGAAGGGTACTTTCATTTAAATAATTTTTGTGGCGGCACTATTTGCATTGCATGGGTTTTTGCCTACCTTTGCAACGGCAAATCGGCACGGTCAGCTCCCGCCGAACTCCCCCAGGCACGGAAGTGAGCAAGGGTAGGCGGTTGTAGCGACGCGATGTTGGTTTGCCACTTTTTTTTGCCCCTGCCTCAGTGCTCAGCCACTTCCCCCAAAAAAACAGCATTTCTTTCCCAAATCTCATATAATGCGTTAGATTTGTAGACAAAACTATAGCAATAGCGTTATGAAATTTTTTATCGACACAGCAAACCTGAAAGAAATTCAGGAAGCACACGACATGGGTGTGTTAGATGGTGTAACAACTAACCCTTCGCTCATGGCGAAAGAGGGCATTTTTGGCCACGACAATGTAATGGCTCATTACAAACAAATCTGCGAAATTGTAGATGGCGATATCAGCGCTGAAGTAATTGCCACTGATTATGAGAGTATTATAAAAGAAGGAGAGGCTTTGGCTGAACTTCACCCGAACATTGTAGTTAAAGTACCGATGATCCGCGAAGGCATAAAAGCCATCAAGTATTTCAGCGACAGAGGTATTAAAACAAACTGTACCCTGGTGTTTACTGCCGGCCAGGCTTTGTTAGCAGCCAAGGCTGGTGCAACCTACGTTTCTCCGTTTGTAGGCCGCCTGGATGATATTGCTACAGACGGTATGGCCCTTATTGAGCAGATCGTAACTATTTATGGCAACTACGGTTACCAGACGCAAGTGCTGGCCGCTTCTGTGCGCCACGTTATGCACCTGCTGCAGTGCGCTGAGGTTGGTGCCGATGTGGTTACCTGCCCACTCTCTGTTATAACCGGCCTGCTGAAGCACCCACTCACTGATTCCGGCCTTGAGAAATTCCTGGCTGACCACGCCAGCGGGAATAAATAGTTTCTAAGATATTAGATGTTAGATGATAGATATTAGACTGGTACTGTATGGCAAAATTTAATGAATTGAACAGAGGCGAATTCAGATTTTCTGTGCTTTAGCTACCTTCGTTTCTTTTGTTAGTTCCCAAAGTCTAATATCTAGCATCTATAATCTAACATCTAAAAAAAACATGTATATCATTAAAGTAAAAGGTAAAGCCAAAATTCCGGACTACATTCAGCTCCGCGACGAACAGTTTGTGCTTATTGCCTACTTCAGGGCCGATCGCCCTCTCAAAAACCTGGAACGATACGGACTTGGAGGCAAAGAAGAAGCTTTATCCTCAGTTATAGCCGGGCTGGCTTTTGGTAAATTACAGAAATTAGACATTTAGTCCCCATGAATTTTTCTTCTTCCCCGGTGGTTTCGCTACGCGATGTAGCCGTTTACCAAGATGTGAACACCATACTGAGCAATGTTAACTTCGATATTGAGAAAGGGGAGTTTGTGTACATGGTGGGGCGCACCGGTAGCGGAAAAAGTTCTTTATTGAAAACACTTTATGGCGACCTGCCTCTACTAGCAGGATCTGCTGCAGTAGCCGATTTTAAACTGACCAAGCTTCCGCGCAAGCAGGTGCCTTTTCTGAGGCGCAAAGTCGGTATTATTTTCCAGGATTTCCAGTTGCTTTTTGATCGTACTGTGGCCGAAAACCTGGTGTTTGTGCTCCGGGCAACCGGCTGGAAAGACTCTGCCAAACTAAAGCAACGCATATCGGAGGTGCTGATGCGGGTCGGGCTCGATGCCTCTGCCTCTAAAATGCCGCACCAGTTATCTGGTGGGGAGCAGCAACGCATTGTTATTGCCAGGGCGCTGCTAAACGAGCCTGTTATTTTGTTTGCCGATGAACCTACCGGTAACCTCGATCCGGAGGTAGCCGACGATATTATGAAACTGTTCCTGGAGATCAACAACAGCGGAACCGCCGTGTTAATGGCCACCCACAACTACGAAATTATTCAGCGATA
>NZ_VRTY01000029.1 GCF_008017455.1 Pontibacter qinzhouensis
TTTACCTGGTGGTGATGAATGTAGAGAAGAAATGGATAAAGCCACTGCCTAACTGGGCCTTGACTTTCTCTCAGCTTTTTATCATGTTTGAGGAAAGACTCAGGCCCCACCTGAGGGTTTGACTTTTTAGATGTTAGGCTAAAGCCGTAACATCTAAAAAGCCACTAAAAAAACGAGTGACACAGTTCTGTTTACACTCCCAATAAATTAAGTATTTTAGGATAACCTTACTCCTCTAGGTTTACCTGCTTATCTTCCGCTTTTAAACTTTTCCTTTTTGGGCTTTCCTTTAGCAAGTCCTCTGCATTGATGATTGGCAAAGTGAACCCCTCTAAAGGAGTACCAAGTGTCTTAGTAATAATCATTCCTCTTGCTGTTGAATATGCGGTTCCTAGTAATGGGACAACAAGATGAGGTCCTGGAATCATAGCGTCGGAAGTTTTTGATTTGACTAAATGATCTTCTATGTTTAGGACGTTAAATGTAAATCCTAAATTGAATTCTCCCTCAATTCCAGACGGTTCCGTCTTTTCATCAAATGCTTTGCATTCTATATGCAATTCAACCTTAACACCTTTCTCCTGGATGCTATATGTACTATTAGTAGAGAACTTGCAATCAAAACTAGCTATTAAGCTAGATGGAGAATTAGAAGAATTGTTGTTTTTGATGCAGAATTCTAAAAATAAAGCTTCCGTAAGTAGGAGCTTTGTGAAATCTAACTTTTTATTATTTGCTGCAGGCATGTTAATGCAAAGCTTCAGTTAAGTTTTTATCTAAAGATTGTACTTTGGGTAAAGAAACTTTAAACGTCAACGGCTCAGCCTGCTCATTGAATGATGTCCAGGCATGGATAGTTTCCTTTGTACTTACCTTTGGAGTACTTTCTACTTCTATAGTATTATTTGTGCCATAGATATAGTTCTCTAATGCCTTCAAGACCTTTTCGCCCACTATATGCTTTTGTTGTGCGATAATTTGAGCGAGGCCCGCATCTGAAACAACTAATCTTAATAGCAACTGATGTGAAGGCTTAGGGAGTTCACCATTCTCATAATAGCGATATTGATTGACTCCAAGTCCAAGAAGTTTAGACATTCCTTTTTGACTAAGCTTTAATCGGATTCGAACATCAACCAATTCTTCCGGAGAAGGAACTTTATAGCGCTCGCGCCATTTTTTTAGTAGTTCTTCAACTACATTAGTTGTCATTTCAATATCACCAAACTTTTCTCCAGTTTCATTACAAATGTAACTGACCACCTCTATTTCAAAGTCTTCACCTCTAAATGGAATAGTCTCTAGGGTAGTAACCTTAGTCACTTCTCCCCCAGTGTATGGGCTTTTCATATTATTCTTATTAAACCAAATTAGGATACTTCATTGCAAATTTTGAAGGATGAAATGAAATACAAATGATTTTATCATTCTCGTAGCCTATTTGCACCTTAATGTAATACTCAACCTTTTTCTTGCTATTAGTTTTATATTTGGGGCCGATTTTTTTTCCAAATATCCAAAGCTGACCTTTTGAAGGAATGTTCTGTGTGTCCTCAATTGGCCCCTCTGAATAGTTTTCAGGGGTGAGTTCTTTAATTATTTTAGTTAGCTCATTAGGCGGATACCCCCAAGTATAGAGCTCTGCATAAGCACTAATATATTCTGGTCTGTATATAAAATGCACCTCCTGAAATGCCAACTTTAAGTGGAGCGCTTCCAGGAAAGCCTCAACTTCTTTTAACGTCGGCATTCTTTCTTGCTTTCACAGCCCAAAACTATACTGTTTTAACTTAAAACGCAACAAATAAGTTGCGTTTTAAAAAAAATAACTAAAGGGTCACTCCTAAAACTCTTAAAGTTCAGTATGCGCACTACTATCTTTTCAATATAACTATGAACAGTTAAGCTCTCAATTTTATATAACGTATTTTCTATTTAACATAATGGTACTTATCGGCCAGGACAAAATAAGAAGTTTATCTTGTTTATCACAATTTAATGAGCAAAAGGAAGGGCTATAAGAGCCCCTCATCTGCCATAGAATAGTATGCCTCACTGGTGAGGATGATGTGGTCCAGCACGACAATGTCAAGCAGTTCTCCACCCTGCTTCATTTTCTTTGTCAGCTGTAGGTCTGCCGCGCTTGGTTTGGTATTGCCGGAGGGGTGGTTGTGGCAAAGGATGACGGAGGAGGCGCAGGCTTTGAGTGCTGCCGCGAAGATAAGCTTGGGGTCAGCTATGGTGCCTGCGATACCTCCGGTGGAAAGCTCATAAATGCCCAGCACCCGATTTGCCCTGTTGAGTAGCATCACTTTGAACTGTTCTACAAACTCGATCTTGCCAGTATCCCAGTTTTGACGGAGAACCTCTGCGCTGTTGGTGGAACAGGTCACCTGGGGGCGCTCGGACGGTTTCACTTTGGAGCGGTACGTCAGTTTAATTTCTGCGACTTTGTTCATTCCGGTTTTATTAGTCGGCTTTTCCATAATCTTGTTCTTTTAAGGTTTTAGGAATTGATTATGGTGCCTTCCCTGCCTGGCGAACGGACTAAGGGCAGGGTGGAGCCGAAGAAAATGCGGAGGGCTCCCTCCGGGATACCCATTTTCTTCGGACTACCTTGTCCCGTGTCCGGGCGCCAGGCTAACTTTGCGCCGGAATGAATGACCCTGGACTTTTGTATTTGCGTGTCTTGAGTGGGTGATCCTTTTAATTTCTCATCAAACTATTTTGCCTCAGTTTAAAAAAATGAGGAGGATACAGTCATCTTAAAACGAGTGAGTAAGAATAGAGTAGGAGCAAGGTTATTTGATGACCTTAACTATATTATCATTGATGTTTTAACTATAAAGACATTAAGAAAGTCTGTCCAGTTGCTAGAGCAAGAAACTGGACGTGTAGAGGCTTGTGAAAAAATGGGCTGAAAGAGTAAATAAGCTCTCAGAGTATACACTTAGGAGGCAGTAGCGGAGATCTCAAAGCTTTACTGAGAATTAATTGAAATAATAATAAGTCCAGCAATGTGGTTCGGAAGAAGGAAAGATGAAAAAAAGTTAAATAGCTATGGTGGGAATTATTTTACAAATAAGAAGGCGGCTGAATACTAAAGCTTGTGTGCAAATTGTGTGTACATAAAAAAAGCCACTTAGCAGTTTTACCTGTAAGTGGCTGATTTTCAAGCTCCCCCTCTTGGGCTCGAACCAAGGACCCCATGATTAACAGTCATGTGCTCTAACCAGCTGAGCTAAGGAGGAGTGTTTCTTTCAGCAACTGTCTTGCTGTTTGATGCTGCAATATTACGGCGGTTTTTCTTTCTACGCAAGTGCAGCCCAAAAAAAATCTTCAACTAAAGGGTAATTTATTGGAAATCAACCTGAAAAATTAATTGGTAATGTATAAGACCGATCCGCTTAAGGAGGTTCTGTATGGCTTAAGGCCTAAAATGGCCGGACCAGCGTTTACGTTGCCATACATGCTGAACTGAGAGCCGCAGCACTTATCGACCATAAACAGGTTAGAGTCGTCTACCTCTACTCTGGCGCAGTCGGCGGTGGGGTCGTAGGTACAGGCGCGTTCAAAGGCGTGGTAGATGGTGGAAGTCTGGCGCACGACAATGATACCTTTGTAGCCGGCATTAATATAAGCATAGCCGCCATCCTGGCGTAGCATCGGGTATTGCAAGCTGCTTACATTTAGCTGCTCGTTTACCGGCACGTTTGGTATGTTCGGGTGGTTGTTCTCGTCGCGGCACGAGAACAGCAGCAGGAGCGTAAAAAATGCTAAGAGTTGGTTAATCCTGGTCATAAGTATAAAAGCCTTTACCGGTTTTGCGCCCCAGGTGCCCGGCATCCATTTTTTGTTGCTGCACACGGCTGGGTCTGAATTTTGGGTCGTAATGAAAAGCCTCGAACATGGAAGCGGTTACGGTATAATTAATGTCAACACCTATCATGTCCATAAGTTCGAAAGGGCCCATTTTAAAACCACTGGCCCGCAGGAGCTCGTCTATGGTGGCAACATCGGCAACGCCTTCCTCCAGCAGTTTCAGGCTCTCCACGTAAAATTGGCGGGCTACTCTGTTAACGATAAAACCCGGCGAATCTTGTGCCATAACAGGAGTCTTGCCGAGCTTGAGCACGAGCTGCTCTATGGTTTGGGCTACAGCGGGTGCGGTAGCAGCCCCGGATATCACTTCGACCAGCTTCATGATATGTGCAGGGTTAAAAAAGTGCATGCCTACCACGCGCTCCGGGTTCGGTACCGCGGCTGCAATGCGTGTAATTGAAATAGACGATGTGTTGGAGGCAAAAATAGTGTCGGGGCCGTTAATGCCGGAAAGCTCCTTAAAAATACTCTGCTTTACCTCCAGGCGCTCCACAACGGCTTCTATAATAACATCGGCATAAAGCTCCAGGGTATTGCCGGTAAAGCTGAGGCGTTGCAGGGTAGCTTCTTTGTCGGTGGGCGTTAGCTTCTGGCGCACTATGCCCTGGTCCAGGTTCTGGGTAATAGTGGTTTCTGCCTGTTGCAGCTTGGAGGTACTGATGTCGTAGAGAATAGTGGTATAGCCTGCCTGGGCGCAAACCTGCGCTATACCTAGGCCCATGGTACCTGATCCTACTACTCCTATTTTTTTTATTTCCATCTTTTTTCAGACACAAGTACTAGGACACAGAACTCAAGATTGCTACTGCTTGAATAGCAGCAGCAGGTATAGCATAACATCACTCCAGAGGTTCATACCCTTGGCACATAACCAAAGAAAAAGCCTCCGGAAGGCCAAATTCATTAGAATAATTGAGTTAATGTGCTATGCCTCCGACTAAAGAGAAGAAAACGATTTAACCGTTGAGCAAATCAGCAATCAAGAACCAAAGATCAAATAACGCCTTCGAACTGCTTCAGGAAGCGTACGTCGTTTTCGGTGAAAAGGCGCAGGTCTTTTATCTGATACTTAAGCATAGTAATACGTTCTATGCCCATACCGAAGGCGAAACCGGAGTATGCTTCCGGATCGATGCCGCAGTTCTGGAGCACGTTCGGGTCTACCATGCCGGAGCCGCCAATTTCTACCCAGCCGCTGCCTTTGCAGATGTTGCAGCCTTCGCCTTTACAGATGAGGCAGCTAATGTCGATCTCGGCGCTTGGCTCTGTGAACGGGAAAAACGATGGCCGGAAACGAACCTTGGTGTCTTGCCCGAAAAGTTCTTTGGCAAAGTAATACAGCGTCTGCTTCAGGTCGGCAAAACTTACATTTTTGTCTACGTACAAACCTTCCACCTGGTGGAAAACCATGTGCGCCCGGGCCGAAATAGCCTCATTGCGGTACACGCGGCCTGGCATAATGCTGCGCAAAGGTGGCTTCTGCATCTCCATGAGGCGCACCTGCACGGTAGAAGTGTGCGTGCGCAGCAGCTTGTCGCGGTCCTGGCTAAGAAAGAACGTGTCCTGCATCTCGCGGGCCGGGTGGTTCTCCGGGAAATTGAGGGCCGTAAAGTTATGCCAGTCGTCTTCCATCTCGGGGCCTTCAGACACATTAAAGCCGATGCGCTCGAAAATGCGCACAATCTCGTTGCGTACCAGCGAAAGCGGGTGGCGTGTGCCAAGTGTGCCCGGCACAGGTGGCAGCGAGAAATCAAAGCTCGTTTCGGCGGTGTCGGCGGTGGTGGCTGCCAGTTGCTCCTGTGCCTGCTCCAGTTTCTCCTGCGCCAGGTTCTTGAGGCGGTTCAGGTCCTGGCCTACCTGGCGGCGCTGCTCCGGCGCTACCAGTTTCAGGTCGTCGAAAAGAGCGGCTATTTGCCCTTTGCGGCCAATGTATGTAATTCTGAATTGCTCCAGTTCGGCTGCATTGCCAATGTGTGCGGCCGCTATTTCTTGTTCTACTCGTTGTATGTTCTCAACCATAATACACAAAGATAACAAACCTATTAATTAATGTGCTAATGGGGCAATGTGCTCATTAATCAATTTGAAGATTTGAAAATGCTTTTGCTTTAGTAAACTCTTTGCTGGTGCGAGCTTGTAGCTCGTGCCTACATCCTTAAAGCAAGCATCTTTTCTTGCTTTGGTAAACATGGCTTTTACACCTAGAAGGTAAAGATGCAGCAAATATGTAAAGGTAAGGGTTACAAGCACTCACCAGCAAAGAGATTAAGTTGGCTTTTAAAATGACGAGCTGCAAAGGGGAACACCATTAGAATAATTCAGAAGCTACACGCTGCTCATGCAACGCTTTAGCAAAAAAACGACTCCTACCTGTTAAGATGTAAAAGTAAACTGTTCAGAGCCTGAAATTGCCAGTTTGTCTAGTTTCGCTTTTAGCTAAGGCCTTGTTTCTGCAAATTTGAGATATGGGGCTGATAGTAAGAGAGTTCTTTTTTAGCCGGAGGCAAAGCAGAGGCTGTCTGAAGGGCCATTTAGCACAGTGGCCATCGGTGAAAAAATCTGTATAGTAAATTTGCTATGCTTTTACCGACAGAAACCTGGTGTTCACCGATTTCTTCTTAGAGCTGGCCTATTAGCTGTTGAGTTGCGCCGGCCTACGCTGTAGCTTTGGTTAAAATTAAGAGTTATGGAAGAGACTAAATTACAAAAAACCGATCATTATAACCGGCTGGAGAAGCCTGGGCAGGGGCGCTCGGGCAGGGTGCTGGGTGGCCTGGTGGTTATTGGCGTGGGCATGGTGCTTTTGGCTAACCAGCTAGGCGAAGTTAATTTGCCGCGCTGGGTTTTCTCCTGGAAAATGGCGCTGATACTGCTGGGTATTTTTATCGGGGCACGAAGCTCCTTTCAGCGGTCAGGCTGGCTGGTGCTGGTGTTCATCGGGGCCATGTTTCTGGCAGAAGATCTGTATCCGTCTATCTCGCTGAGGGCATACATCTGGCCTATTGTGCTGATCTCGATGGGCCTCTGGATTATGCTTCGGCCTAACAGGTTTGGAGGCAACTGCGGCGGTTCCCGCAGAAGAGAATGGCGGCCTGGCCCGGGTGATCAGCAGGGCAGAGGCGGCATGGCAGCTGAACCGGGTTTCGCACCCAGCCCTGGAGCCGAGTTTATGTCTGATGACTATTTGAATGCTTTTACATTGTTTGGCGGTACCAAAAAGAACATCTTCTCCAAAGACTTTAAAGGCGGCACCATCGAGACTTTTTTTGGCGGATCGGAAATAAACCTGAGCCAGTCCGATTTGCAAGGTCCCGCTACCATAGATGTATCGCAGGCATTTGGCGGCACCAAACTTATTGTGCCCTCGCATTGGAAGGTGCAGTCGGATGTGATGGCGATACTTGGCGGCATAGACGATAAACGGCCACTGGTAAACGATACTTACAACACCGATAAAATACTCTACCTGAAAGGCACCATTATTTTCGGCGGCCTCGACATCCGGAGTTATTAATTTTTGAATTGTGAATGAGAGAGTGAGAGAATTTTTAAAATTCTGAGTGAGCGAATGGATGATTAAAAATGAATGGACTGTAATAGCAATTGCCTTGCCTCTACCCATAACTAGTTTACTCTCCGTCAGCACCTGAATACTATTCTCTCACTCATTCATTCATTCAAGATTCACAATTTAATTCACTCATTCAAAATTAAAAAATGTATTCTCTCAAGCTCATACTGCTGTACATAGGGTGGGCCTTGCTTTGGGCAATGGTGCAGGTGCTGGTGCTGTACCAGGCAGGTTATGCATGGGAGCTAACGGTAACAGATGGGTTAGTAACGAACGGCGCCATTGTGTTAGGGGGCTATGTAATTGGGTCGTGTTTACGGTTTTACCAGCCGGAACTTAAAAATGTAGCGTACCTGCTGGGGAGTACGCTGGTGCTGGCTGGCTTAGGAGTGGCTGCAGCCGAGTGGGTGCTGGAGCAGGCGCTGAATGGGCAAACGGCCTACCTGCAGTTTGTAGATGCCACGCTGCCCGTACGCTTTGCCTTTGCCTGGCTTATGCTGCTGTTCATGGCGCTGCTGCACGGGCTCTGGGCTTATATGCGGGAGCAGCAGCAGGCAGAGGAGCGGAAATTGTCGCTAGAGAAGCTGGCCCGGGAGGCGGAGCTGCATACCCTGCAGCAAAAATTGCAG
Organism: Pontibacter qinzhouensis; assembly: GCF_008017455.1. GTDB lineage: Bacteria > Bacteroidota > Bacteroidia > Cytophagales > Hymenobacteraceae > Pontibacter > Pontibacter qinzhouensis. The sequence goes on from NZ_VRTY01000029.1 coordinate 8,083, forward strand.
CCGCACTTTCTGTTCAATAGCCTTAATTCTATCAGCGCCTTAATTGGGGCAAGGCCGGAGCAGGCCCGCTGCATGACACAGCAGCTATCGGAGTTTCTGCGCGGCACCCTCCGCAAAGACGACCAGCAGCTGGTGCCGCTGCAAGACGAGTTGCAGCACCTGCAGCTCTACCTCGATATTGAGAAAGTGCGGTTTGGGCACCGGCTGCAAACGGTGCTCGAGCACCAGTCCGAGACCCTAACCCTGCAACTGCCGGTGCTGCTCCTGCAACCTGTGGTAGAGAATGCCATTAAGTTCGGCCTCTACGATACCCTCGGCGATACCACTATCCGGCTGTCGGCCAGGGCAGAGGCCGGGCAACTGGTGCTGGTGGTGCAGAACCCCTACGACCCAGCTACGCTACAGCCCAGGCGCGGCACCGGCTTCGGCCTAGACTCGGTAAGGCGCAGGCTTTACCTGCTCTATGCCAGGCCCGACCTGCTAACTACCGAGCAATCGGGGGCACTGTTTATAACCACCATTAAAATTCCGCAAAGCCTATGATTAAATGTTTAGTTATTGATGATGAGCCCCTGGCGCGGAGCATCGTGCTGGAGTACCTGCAGCAGTACCCCGACATACAGGTAATGCAGGAATGCTGCGATGGTTTTGAAGGCGTGAAAGCCATTATGCAGCACCAGCCAGACCTGGTGTTCCTCGATATCCAGATGCCAAAGATCAGCGGTTTCGAGATGCTGGAGCTTGTGGAGGCCGCCCCCGGCGTTATTTTCACGACCGCTTTCGATGAGTACGCCATCAAAGCCTTTGAGGCCAATGCCGTAGATTACCTGCTCAAGCCCTTTAGCGCCGAGCGGTTTAACGCAGCCATAAAAAAATGGATGAGTCAGCAGCAGGCAAGTGTACACCAAACGGCCAAAACCCTGGACGAAGCCACCTCCCGGCACCCCGAGGAGCAGCATCGGATTGTGGTAAAGGTCGGCAGCAACATCCGGATTATTCCGGTGCACGAGGTGCAGTACCTGGAGGCCTACGACGATTATGTGAAAATTCATACCAAAGATGGCTGCTTCCTGAAAAAGAAAACCATGAGCTACTATGAGAAAACCCTGGACGAGGCGCAGTTTGTGCGGGTGCACCGGTCTTACATCATCGCCTTGCCGGAGCTAACCCGCATCGAGCCGTTCGAGAAAGACAGCCACATGGCCCTGCTCCGGACGGGCACACGCATACCCTTAAGCAAAAGCGGCTACAGCAAACTTAAAGCTGTTTTAGGTATTTAGACCCTGGTAACCCTTGACCTCAAAGAGTTAAAATATCTTCGGAAGGCTGTTTTCATTAGAATAATTTGGTTGTTGATTGTCTTTTGTTAATTGTTAAATGGTTGATGTAAGGATTTGAAATGTGAAGATGTAGAAATGATGTAAGGAGATTTTGAGTTCTAAATGAGTGGATATCTCATCACTTTTAACTTGTAAAAGGTCTCGGATCTAAAGTCAAAAAAATCCTTCAGAAGGCCATTTTTATTAGAATATTTGATTTTTTACACTTGCAGCTCAGGTTTTCTACTAGGCTGAAAAACGATTCTTAGGTACTTTCAGCAGGTGTGGCAGGTAGCTAACGGGTTGATTAAGACAGGCTTACAATTGTTAGTATTGCGAATAAATAATATAGGAAACTTTGGAAACTAAAAATGTTTCCGTAGTTTTGGCTTGTGGATCAGCAAACAGAGGCGCTTCAGTTGAAGTCAGAAAATCAGGTTAAAATTGCAACAGCTGCGTTCGAGCTGTTTTGCGAGCAGGGCATTAAAAGTGTGTCGATGGATGATATTGCGCAGCACCTGGCTATATCTAAAAAAACCATCTACAAGTGGTACAGCAACAAAGATGAGGTTGTTTTTGCTGCCGTAAAAGGATTTTTAGATAAAATGGGAAGCGATAGCGAGTGCTGCCTCTCTAATGCTGGAAATGCGGTTGCCCAGCTTTTTGACATCATGCAGACAGTGCGGCAGCTTTTCGTGAGTATCAGGCCAGCCGTTTTTCATGATTTGCGCAAATACCACCCTCGTGCCTGGAAACTCTGGCAAGACCACAAATGCGAATTTATGCTCGAGAAAATAAAAGAGAACCTGCGGCAGGGTATAGCCGAAGGCCTCTTCAGAAAAGACCTGGACATAGAAGTAATAGCCCGCATCCGGTTGATTATGGTAGAGTTGCCATTCGACCCGCACATTTTTCCGCAACACGAGTTTAACCTGCAGCAGGTGCAGCAGGCAAACCTGGAACTCTACATGCTTGGTATCGCCACACTTAAAGGCCACAAGCTTATAAACGAGTACAAACAAGTCAAAGAAGAAGAATAACCACACCTACTTCCAGCATAAATTATGAAAAAACTAGTTAGCCTTGTAGTGGCAGTGGCTGCTATGCTTGGCGCCTCGTGTGCACATGCGCAATCTTACTCGCTCAAGCAAAGCATCGAGTATGCGCTGCAAAACCGGATTAACCTGAAGATGGCCCGCAACCAGCAGCAGATCGATAAAGCCCAGGTAGGCGAGATCAGGGCCACGGGGCTGCCTCAGATAAGTGCCGTGTTCGAAGCCGGCGATAACTTTATACAGCAGCAGAGCTTTTTGCCAGCCGAGTTCTTCCAGGACCCCGACAACCCTAACTCGCCGGAGCCCGGCACCTTTGTGCCGGTTACTTTTACCCCAATTTACACCGGTAACGTGATAGTAAGCGGTAGCCAGCTCTTGTTCGACGGGTCTTACCTGATTGGCCTGAAAGCTGCCAAAACCTATACCGAACTGGCCCGAAAAGATTTAATTCAGAATGAAATAGATGTGGCCGAACAGGTTTCTAAGGCCTACTACAGCGTGCTGGTTAACCGCGAGCGCCTGGAACTGCTCAACCAGAACCTGCTGCGGCTCGATACGCTGCTCTGGCAAACGGATGTGATGTTTAAAAACGGCGTGGCAGAGAAACTGGATGTTGACAGGCTGCGCGTTTCTTTAAACAACCTGAAGGTGGAGAAACAGAAAACTGAGCGGCTGCTTGTGCTGAGCGAAGACCTGCTGAAATTTCAGATGGGGCTGAACCAGAAAGAGCCTGTTTACCTGACAGATGAGCTGGCTGAAGTAGAAGTGGAGGTCGCTAAAACCAACACCGCTAATTTCGATTACGCTAACAGAATAGAATATTCTGTGCTCGAAACACAGCACAGCCTGGCAGAACTGAACCTCCGCAACATTAACTCCGGCTACCTGCCTAAGCTCTACCTGAATGGCCGCTACGGCTACAATGCGGCCAGCAACGAGTTTAACGGCATGACCCGAACCCGTAACTGGCTCGAGTATGGCTACGTAGGCGCGCAGCTGCAGGTGCCTATTTTTGATGGCTTGCGCAAAAGCTACCAGGCACAGCAGGCCAAGTTGACCCTGAACAATACCAAACTCGGTTTCGAGAGCCTCAAGCAAAGCATCGACCTGCAGTTGTCGCAGGCCTCCGCCGACCTCACCAGCTCGCTCGAAGTACTGGCATCGCAGCGCGAAAACATGGAGCTGGCAGAAGAAATAGCGCGTGTGGCAAAAATTAAGTTTCAGGAAGGTGTGGGTACCAACCTGGAAGTTGTAACCGCCGAAACAGACCTGCGTGGCGCACAAACTAACTATTATTCTGCCATGTACGATGCCCTGATAGCCAAAGTGAACCTTGATAAAGCCACCGGCACCCTCTTAACAAAATAAAACTATAGCATAGGCAAACCTCAACCAACCATGAAAAGAGTATTAGGAATAGCAGTAACAGCCATTTTGGTGAGCCTGGCAGCCTGCCAGCAAAACAACGACAAAGAAGCACAGCTGGCTGAACTGAAAAGTCAGCAGACCGACATACAAGCCCAGATTGCCGCACTCGAAGCTGAACTAAAGGCCGAGGGTAAAGGCGGGGAGCCTGAAAAGAAAACCATTCCTGTAACAGTGGCCGCTATCCGGCAAGACACATTCCGGCATTACCTCGAAGTACAGGGCAAGGTAGACTTTACGCAGAACATAATGGTGAGCCCCAAAGTAGGTGGCGTGCTGACCAGCGTGCGGGTAGTGCCCGGCGATAAGGTAGGAAAAGGACAGACCCTGGCAACCATAGATGCCACCATACTCGACCAGAACCTGGCAGAAGTGCGCACCCGCCTCGACCTGGCCCGCATTTCTTACGAAAAGCAGAAAAACCTCTGGGACCAGCAGATTGGTACCGAAATGCAATACCTGACGGCCAAAAACAACTACGAAGCCTTGCAACGCAACATTGGCTCTATGGAGCAGCAGCGCGACCAGTTTAATGTAAAAGCTCCCATTAGCGGCGTGGTAGATGAGGTGGTGCCCAACTCAGGTGAGTCTGTAGCGCCGGGTGTAGGCATTATTCGGGTAGTAAACACAACCGGAGGTAAAGTAGTAGCCGAGGTGTCGGAGGCCTACCTCTCAAAAATTAAGAAAGGCGATGCCGCCGTGGTAAGCTTCCCGGATCTGCAGACAGAGGTAAACGCTACGGTAGATGTAGTGAGCCAGTTTATTAACCCGACTAACCGAAGCTTTAAAATTGAGCTGAGGCTGAAGGAAAACAAAGACATAACACTTCGTCCGAACCTGGTGGCGCTCGTGCGCATTCAGGATTACGTGAAACAGGATGCTATTACCGTGCCCGTTAACCTGTTGCAGAAAGACGAAAAGGCACAGTATATCTACGTGGCTAAAAAAGAAGGTGAGCGCTATGTGGCTACCCGAAAAGAAGTAACAACCGGTGTAACCTATAGCGGACAGGTAGAAGTACTCTCGGGGCTGTCGGCAAGCGACCAGATTATTACGGCTGGCTACCAGAACCTGAACGAAGGGCAGCCAGTGGTTTTTAACCAGGTTAGCAGTGTAGCTCCATAACACTTAAGCAGAAAACTATGAAACAGTTTAAGCCAACCAACTGGTCTATCGACAACCGGACCAGTATCTATATCATTACCATTATTATCTCTATTGCAGGTATCTTCTCCTACATTAACATGCAGAAAGAGAACTTCCCGGATATTGTAATTCCTACCGTGTTTGTGGGTACTATCCATCCGGGTACGTCGCCTTCGGATATGGAGAACCTGGTAACGCGCCCCATCGAGAAACAAATTAAGTCTATTTCGGGTGTGAAAACAGTAACTTCTAACTCGCTGCAGGACTTCTCTATGATTACCGTGGAGTTCAACACCGATGTGGAGGTGGTAGAGGCCAAGCAGCTGGTAAAAGATGCCGTAGACAAAGCCCGCACCGACCTGCCAACCGACCTCGACCAGGACCCCACCGTGCAGGAAGTTAACTTCTCCGAATTCCCGATTATGTCGGTTAACGTGTCGGGTAGCTACAGCCTCGACAGGCTGAAGAAGTATGCCGAAGACGTGCAGGACCGGATAGAAGGGCTGCCCGAGATTACCCGTGTGGATATGGTGGGAGCACTCGACAAAGAGGTGCAGGTGAACGTGGACATGTACAAAATGCAGACGGCCCGGGTTACTTTTAACGATATAGCCAATGCCATTGCCTACGAAAACATGACCATATCAGGCGGTAACGTGGCTGTGGGCGAAATGAAGCGCTCGGTAAGGGTAGTGGGGCAGTACACAGATCCGAACAAGATCGGCGACATTGTAGTGAAATCTGTAGCAGGTGCCAACATTCAACTTAAAGAAATTGCTGAGGTAAAAGAAGGCTTTGAAGAGCAGGAAAGTTATGCCCGCCTCGACAATTCGCCGGTTATTACCCTGAATGTAATTAAAAGGAGCGGCGAAAACCTGATTGAGGCATCAGACAAAATTACTGCCCTGATAGACGAAATGCAGGGTTCTGTGCTGCCCAACGACCTGAAGATAACCATTACCGGGGAGCAGGCAACACAAACGCGCCACACGCTCAACGACCTGATCAACACCATCATTATCGGGTTTGTGCTGGTAACGCTTATCCTGATGTTCTTTATGGGAACTACCAACGCTATTTTCGTTGGCTTGTCGGTGCCGCTGTCTATGTTCCTGGCCTTTATTTTTATGCCGACCATCGGTTTCTCGCTGAACATGATCGTGCTGTTCTCGTTCCTGCTGGCATTGGGTATAGTGGTAGACGATGCCATTGTGGTTATCGAAAACACGCACCGTATCTTTCATCAGTCGAACATCAGCATAATAAAAGCAGCCAAAGAGGCAGCCGGAGAGGTGTTTGTGCCGGTGCTGGCCGGTACGCTTACAACAGTGGCACCTTTCCTGCCGCTGGCGTTCTGGCCTGGTGTGGTAGGTAAGTTCATGTTCTTTCTGCCTATAACACTTATTATAACACTGATGTCGTCGTTGCTGGTGGCGTTTATCATGAACCCGGTGTTTGCTGTTACTTTCATGAAGAAAGACCATGGGCAGAAGATTTCGCCAAAGGCTCGCAAAAGGTTCTTGTTCATTACGGTAGGTGCGCTGCTGGTGGCAGTGGTGCTCTATATTGCCGGCTGGTACGGAACGGCTAATCTGATTGTGCTCGGTGTGCTGCTCGTGCTCCTGAACAAGTATGTGTTTACCCGCATGATCAATGGTTTCCAGAACAAGGTGCTGCCACGTTTTATGAATAGCTATGAGAAGATGCTTCGGTGGACGCTTGTAGGGAAAAGGCCGATAGGTGTTTTTGGAGGCATACTGGTGTTGCTCGTCATCTCCTTTATCGCGATAGGCATCCGGTCGCCAAAAGTGGTTTTCTTTCCTGAAAGCGACCCTAACTTTGTGTATACCTACATCCAGTTGCCTGTTGGTACCGACCAGGTTGTAACCGACTCCGTTACGAAACTTGTTGAAAAGCGCATTTATGGTGTGATAGGGGATAAAAATCCTGATGTGGAGTCGGTTATCTCGAACGTAGCCATTGGTGCCGGCGATGAGAACGACCGCAGCACGACAGCGCAGTCGCATAAAGGCAAGGTAACAGTTGCTTTTGTGGAGTACCAGGACCGCGTTACTGACAGAACTTCAGGTACTTATCTTAATGAGATACGGGAGGCAGTAAAAGGTATTCCGGGTACAGAAATTACAGTCAGTAAAGAACAGGATGGCCCGCCGGTAGGCAAGCCAATCAGTATCGAGATATCCGGTGAAGAGTTTCCGGAGCTTATTACGGTGTCCAGAAATGTGGCAGCCTATATAAACCAGCAGCAGATACCTGGTATAGAAGGCCTGAAGTCGGACCTGGAAGACAGCAAACCGGAGGTGGTGATTAACATAAACCGTGAGCGTGCCAACCGCGAAGGCATCAGTACAGGTCAGATTGGCTCTGAGGTACGAACAGCCATTTTTGGAAGAGAAGCCTCCAAGTTTAAGCTTGATGAGGACGAGTATCCCATCCAGGTGCGCTATGCGGAGCCTTACCGAAAGAATATTGATGCTGTGATGAACATGCTCATCACCTACCGCGACATGAACTCCGGGCTTGTACGCCAGATTCCGCTCTCGTCTGTGGCCACTATCGAGTACTCGAACACCTATGGCGGCATTAAGCGCAAAAACCTGAAACGCATGGTTACCTTAGAGTCTAACGTGCTGGACGGCTACAACGCTAACGAAATTGTACAGCAAATTGAGCAGTCGCTGGTTAACTTCCAGACACCCGAGGGCTATGAGGTGCGCATGGGAGGGCAGCAGGAAGAGCAGCAGGAGACCGGCCAGTTCCTAATGGTGGCGCTGGTAGCTGCGTTCTGCATCATCTTCCTGATTCTGGTAACACAGTTTAATTCAGTTTCCAAGCCATTCATCATTCTGTCAGAGGTGTTGTTTAGTATAATTGGGGTGCTTTTAGGGTTCTCTATTTTTGGCATGGATGCCTCCATTGTTATGACAGGAGTAGGTATTGTGGCGCTGGCAGGTATTGTTGTAAAAAATGGCATTCTAATTGTGGAGTTCACTGAAGTGCTGCTTGCAGAAGGTAAGGAGTTGAAGGAAGCCATTGTGGAAGCTGGCAAAACCCGTCTGAACCCGGTGTTGCTTACTGCTGCTGCTACCATACTAGGGCTTATTCCGCTGGCGTTAGGTATTAACTTAAACTTTTTTACCCTGTTTACAGCCTTCGAGCCAAACTTCTTTATGGGAGGCAGTAGCGCTGCTTTCTGGGGGCCGCTGGCCTGGACCATTATTTTTGGATTGAGTTTTGCAACCATTGTAACGCTGGTGATTGTGCCGGTGATGTACCTGCTGAATGAGAAGTTGAAAGACAGACTTATAGGTAAAAAGAAAAGAGCGCACGCGCTAAAATTAAGGCAACAGACTATGCCTGTTAATGGAAAAGTAAAGGACTATACGATTTAAATTTATGCTTACATCAGATAAGACGATAGAGAAAGAGGTTGTTAAGATTATTAGCAAAACCAAGCATATCAGGCCAGCCAGAGTGCGGGCTAAAGCAAACCTTTCGCAGGACTTTGGGTTCGATCCGATAGATGTGGTAGATATTATCCTGGAACTGGAGAAAAATTTCCACATCACGATTCCGGATGAGGTGCCGATTGATACGGTAGGCGATTTTATCAACTATCTCACCACCCACACCATCCAGAAGGTCGATTAACACGTACATTTTATCCTAAAAGCAAAGCAGCACGAGCGTAATCTCGTGCTGCTTTGATTTTATAGGGCTAGCAACTTCGTGCGCAAAACCGTTATTTTAAATGACCATCATGCCCTTAGCTCATTTTGGTAAGCACACTAATTATTCTAATAGTTTTGGCCTTCAAACAGATTATTGGTGTTTTTTAGTCAAGGGTAAGAGAATGATTTTTTTACTCAAACTCTCATGCACTCATTCAAAATTGCTTACCATCATCTTCAAATTTCCAAATCCTCACATCTCCAAATCAACATCAACAATCATCCAGATTATTCAGATCAAAATAGCCTTCCGAAGGTATGTAAACGGAAAAAGACCTTTGGCTGGCAGGCTAAAGGTCTTTCTTTTAAGGTTTAACAACATTTTATAAACGCCAGTTTAAAGTGGTTTCTGGCGGCTGATGTTCTTGTTTAGTAGCTGTGTTATCAAATAAGAAGTGGTTTAGTAGATGGTGATGCGGTAGGCTTTCAGTTTTTTGTCGAGCGACCTGGCATTGCCACAAATGCTGTCGAGGAGGGACCAGAAGCCGGGGCCGTGGTTCTTTTCGACGGTATGTGCCAGTTCGTGCAGAATGACGTAGTCGCAGAGGGAGTCGGGCAGGCGCATAAGGTGCAGGTTCAGGTTAATGTTGTTAGTAAAAGAACAGCTGCCCCACCTCGATTTGGCATTTTTGATAAATACATTCTGATACTCAAAACCAAACTTATCGGCAAAGTAAGCTACCCGCTCCGGCAGGTATTGCTTGGCCTCCTTACGGTAAGTTTCTTCTATCGACTTTCGAATAAACTTCTGCACATCGATATCGCGAACATCTTTGTGAGCCGGATAAAATACGTTGATGTACTCTTTGTCTATAACACAACGCATAGTGTACTGGGCGTGTGTGAGGAGGCGTAGCGTGTGCGAGCGGGTTCTGAAATCGCTGCTGTGGTCGTAAACCGTTACCTTGGCCTCATGCTTCTGCATAAGCGCCTGGTGCTCCTTTATCCAGTCGGTTTTGGTGTAGATAAGCTGCTCCGCTTTTTCGAAGCTTACATGTGGGGGCACAGCTACCCGAATGCCTTTCAGAGGTCTAACGCTGATGGTGAGGCGTTTTGCCTTATCGCTCCTTTCGATCAGCACCTTTCCAATGCCGTCAATGTGGAGGTTAACGGAAGATAAACGTAAAAATGATGAGGACACGTTGGCTAAAAAGTTAAAGTCCAAAAACAGTAAGCCAAATATAAATAAATATTTTCTTAAAACGCTATCATTGCCAGAGCTTTTATCTTAAAAAATGTATTTATCTGTATTTGAATTGTACTATATTTTAGCGTAGCAATAATGCATTATATGCGTTTTTTAACTAACTAAAGACATTTTTGTTAGGATGATATGGTAAACACTAAGGCTGTAAGTAGCAGCCTTAGTGTTTACGTTAAAAATACTTTATCTTATGTTGCCGCCTTCCGGAAGGTCGTCGTTGTTGTTCTTTGCGGAACGCGAACTATCGGTAGTGGCGGTGCGCAGAGTTGGCTCCTGGCTGTTGCCTTCCGCCCCCGTATTGGTGTGCTGAGGAGCCTCCTCCGGTTTCTGATCCGACTTTATGGCGCCGTCTTTCTTATCTGCTGCTTTTTCAGGGTTCTCCTTTTTGTTTGCATCCATAAGCGAATAGGGTTTAGTTAGAGATCTTTTTTGTCTTCTACTTGTACGGTGCCTGCAGCCTGATTGCTGTATTTTGGCGTACCAAACGAGCTGTCGGCGTTATGCACCTGCTGATCAGGAGTTGCTGCCGGCGTAACGGCGGCCAGTTGTTCCGGCGCTGGTGCAGCGGCTGGTTTGGTAGCTTCCCATTCGTTAAACCTATCCAGCTCCGATTTAATGCTTGTCATAAACCAGGCCAGCAAGGTGGCATCGTCGAGCAGGCCAATAACCGGGATTACGTCGGGTATCAGGTCGATTGGTGTCAGGAAGTAAATAAAAACAGCTATGCCACCCACTAAAGTAGAAGTCGGAATACCTTTATATTCTCCTGCCATCGCCGATTTTATCATGCGGCTTAGCAGTTGCAGGCTTTCCCAGGCCTCTGTGGCCAGTGTGCCGATGTTTTTCTTCGTGCTGGCTTTCTTCAGACTGTCTGCTAGGAGCTTGGTAACCTGCATCGGGTGCTGTAAGAACTGCTCTGCTTTTTTAAGTATATTTTTAAAAATAGGGCTCTGCGCAACTTTTTTTCCGTCGTATTGCTGTTTCTCCTCTTGTTGCTGATTCTCAGTTTGCATAATATGTGCTTGTGCTTTATGTTTAGTTGTAAGTTTATAATACCAAAAGTATGGATATCTGATGAACAAGAAAACAGGCAGGCTCCCTTATCAGTAGAAGTTTTAAGATCTTTTACCGGAGGCTGTTTTTTAGATGTTTTGCTCCGGGCCCACCTGTACCTGTAACTGTCGTGCTCTCTCCTATACTAACTCTCTCTTAAAATGTTATGGATATACTAAACCACAGCGCCCTGCCATAACTGGTATGGCAGGGCGCTGTGGTCGGGGCAAATGCGTTTGCTTAATTTACACGGCCGGCGGCAAAGTAGTGGTGGCGGTAATAAGGTTCTTTCAGCGAACTGATCATAACACCTCCGTTGGTAGCCGAATGAATAAATTTGTTGCCCTTCAGGTAAATGCCCACATGAAAAATAGGCTGCTTCGGACCTCTCCGGAAAAAAACAAGGTCACCGGTCTGTATGCTGTCTTTTTTTATGCGCTCCACATCTCCGAACATCGACTGCGAACTGCGGCTCAGGTCTATGCCGTACACTTCGCGGTAAATGCTGGTTACAAAGCCGGAGCAGTCGGTGCCTTTGCGGGTGCTGCTGCCGTACTGGTAAGGTGTCCCTATCCATTTGGTAACGGTTTTCAGCAATTCCTTGTCTTCGGTATAGTCGAGGCGGGTGCCCAGCTTTTTGGCATATTGCTCGTAAAAAAGAGAGTCGTTGGGAGTAGGAGCTTCTATTAATTCGGCAATTGGCTCAGGCTCGTAAGGCGGTGGCAGCAGAAAAGCAGCAGCATCGGCTACAGGAGGGGCAGGGGCATTAGTTTCAGGAGATATTTCGTATAAATACGAGAGCGTGAGCGAGGCTATAGCTAAAATGCTCAGTATAATGCTTTTAATCATAGGGTTTGGCTTGTTACGGCCCCGGCTATCGGGCCAACAGTTTCACCTTTTTATTTAAACAAATTGGCTCTGCTTAGTAGCTAAAATAAGCCAACGTATAACGTTTTTGATGTTGTCGCATCTTTACAAGCTGTGAAAATAGGCTTCAAATTTAGAAGTTCCAAATTTTAGAAGCATTTTTTGCTGCAAGAGCCTTTTTTGAGCTGGCAGTTTTAATGAATTGTTAATTTTTATGAGGTAGTAAAATGCCTGATGAAATTACCTTTTATAACATTTTTTAGATGAGAAAAATGGACGTACAAGTGGTGGAAAATTCGCCTTTTGCCCGCCTTGCCCGCATGGTGCTAAAGAGCAAAAACGTGGCGATGGTGCTGGGTAAAAAAGTGCACCTGAGTGGCGTAAGCAAAGAAGTTTTTTTGAAGAACGATGGCTGGGTGGCGCACGAACTTTGCCATGTAGAGCAGTTCAGGCAGCATGGGTACCTGCGCTTTCTGTGGCTGTACCTGGTAGAGTCGATGCGGGTGGGGTATTATAATAATAAGTATGAAGTAGAAGCTCGCCTGGCAGGCATGAAACACACCCAGCACCTGGCGGCAGTGCAAAAGGCTGCGAGCACGGTAAAACCCATAGAGCTTCCCTTGCCAGCCTATAAACGGGAAACATAAAAGCAAACGGCACAAGATGAAGTAATACCTCTTGTGCCGTTTGCTTTTAGCTGCAGTACCTGTTGCTTAGGCTTCGCGCCATTTAATGGTGCAGCCAATGGCTTTGGTATTAGGCTGGCTAATAGTTTTGCCTGCGGCTAGCTCCTCTATGGCCTCTTCGGCATATTTTTTCTGCACTTTGTCTGCCTCGCGCGAGTTGTCGTCTACGGCTCCTATGTAAGCTACTTTATAAGTGCCATTCTGCTGTTTCTGTACTACATAAATATGTGGTGTGCGGGAGGCACCGTAGGCTTTGGTAATATCCTGGGTCTCATCCTGCAGGTACGGGAACGGGAATTTCTTGTCTTTGGCGCGTTTCTGCATATCGGCAAACGAGTCTTTTGGCGATGCCTTGGTGTCGTTGGGGTTAATGGCGATAAGAGGATAACCTTTTGGCGCGAACTTGTTGTGGAGCTCTATCAGGCGGTCTTCGTAAGCCACGGAGTAGGGGCAGGTGTTGCAGGTAAAGGTCACGATAAATCCTTTGGCATCTTTGTAGTCGGCCATCGAGACCATTTTGCCATCTACGTTCTTCAGTTTAAAGTCGCGGGCAGTATCGCCCACCTGGTAACCCGATTCGGCAGCAGGAATAGCAGCGAGCAGCAGGCCCACAAAAAGTAGGCACGTAGCATAAATAAACGGTATTCTGACTCTTTTCATAGACGGTATGGTTTTAAGGTTTATATTTCTGTATGAGTTGCTGTAGCTGTTCCTCCTTCATTTCTCCCTCCAGAAAGTAATAGGTATTGCGCTTGTTATTGAACATAATGGTGGCCGGAATAGCACCTGTCCATTTCTGGTCTACTTTGTCTATAAACGTGTTACCGTCCGGTTCGTCGAGCAGCAGGAGCTCCGACTGCAGGCTACGCTTTTTGGCAAAGGTGTTTACGCGTTTCTCCAGGTCCTGCACCGCATCCATGCTGACCAGAATTACCTTTACCGGCTGGTTTTTATATTGCTTGTTGGCAGCTTCGAAGTAAGGCAGTTCTTTTACGCAGGGGCCGCACCAGGTAGCCCAGAAATTAACAACATACAGGGTGTCGTGGGGGAGTTGGCGCAGCTGTTCGAGTTCCGCATATTTTATTACTTTCACCTCCTGCGCCAGGGCTGGCAAGGCAGCAGCCACCGATAACAAGAGAGCAAAAGCAACGTGTTTTAACTTCTTCATAAGATAGAAACGGTGCCGGGTTTCAAAATGATATAGCAACTATCTAATTTACTCAAAATCCGGAAAACTGAAAATGCTGGCCTGCCTCTGTATCGAGTGCAGGCCAGCATTTTCAGTTTTAAGTGTAGCACCCTTCTGTGAGATTTTAAACACCAGATGTTAGCTACCAGTCCCTTCTTTATATCGAAGTTAAGGATAGCAGTTTTCGCTCCATCTCTCATTCAAAAATCGCCTTATGTCAGCTTTAAACTTGCCGATCTTCATCTCAACAATTAAACCATGCAGCAATCAGCAGCTAACCACCAGCAATTATTCTCATAAAAATGCCCTTCAGAAGGTTTTTTAGCTCCCGATGCTCGAGGCCATAGTTTTAGTTTTAACATGGCGGTTCCTCTGTTTTGGCTTTTTGCGGAGCTTGTTGATCCAGATAAGGGTGCCGGTAACTGGTAGCGAGGTTGCTACCAGGCAGGCAATAAAGTAAAGTATTTTGGAGAACGTGCCATAAATATCGCCCAGGTGCAGGGGCTTTATAGAACTTGCGATCTGTGCATTCAGGGGCTTGTCCGAAAATTTCTCCAGCTTCAGCACCTCATTGTTGTATTGGTTGAGCTGTACCTTGTCGGAGGCGGCAGGTGCAAAAAAGCCAGCTTTGCTTTTGTTTACCACCACCGAGCCAGTTGCGTCGGCCGGTAGCGAAATCCGGAGGTTGCCCTCGTAAGGAAGCACGGTGTTTGTCTTTTCTATAAAGGCCGCTAAGTTGGGTGTGGTACCGGTAGCCGTGGCAGGGTCTGAAGGTAAGGGCTGCTCGCGGCGTCCTTTAAAAACCTCTTCGCCTAATACAGCACTCACACCATCTTTGTACCACTCAAACGACCAGCAAAGCCCGGTAAGCGACATTATGAGCAGCAGCGGCAGCGAGTAGAAGCCTAACGTGTTGTGCAGGTCGTGGTTTGTACGTTTCCAGTTACCGCTGGTTTTTACTTTTAAGCCTTGTTTCCAGTTTTTCAGCTTTACCGGGAACCACAGCACCAGCCCCGACAGCACCAGAAAAGTAAAAATGATGGTAGAGACGCCTACAATTATTCTGCCCGGGTTTACAGCGCCTGGCTCTGCCTCCAGGAGCAGCCAGCGGTGCAGCTTCATCATGCTCATAAAAAACTCCGATGCGGCTGTTTCTGTTGTGCCTTTTACCGTGCCCGTGTACTGGTCTACGAGGTAGGTAGTTGGTCTGCCCCCACGGCTGCGGCCACCTGGTGCGGCCTGTGCTGTTGCTTCAGCAGGTTTTCCACGCTTAGCCTCGGCTGCTACTGCCTTGTTTTTGCCCTCAGGCTTTGCCTCCGGGCTGGCGGCAGTTACTCCAAAGCGATAAGGCCTGGCGGGGTCCTGTGGTATCTCTACTGCCACTACCTTGCCTTTTAGCTCCTGCTCCAGGGTAGCCGCCAGGGCATCGGGCGAAAGCGCTACGGCATTGGCCGGCACAGTTACCCGGAACTTGTCGGCTTCTATAAATTCTTCTATTTCGGTGCGGAAGGTGTAGATGGTGCCGCTCAGGCATACCACAAATAGTACCAGACCACTGCCAATGCCCAGCCAAAGGTGCAGGTCGGTAACGAGTTTCCGCCAAAGAGATTTATTTTTCATACAAGGAATCTGAAAAGTATGAGCTAGATGTGTTTCAGAAGAGGGCAGTCATACAAGAGCGCCTACTTATTTTCAGGTATTCAAAATTAACCTTGTTTAGATTAATTCCAAACAGTAGAAGGGGCTAAAGGTATTATTCTTTCGGGATAGGAACTGCATTGCCAGGTGTTTTGGCCAGCCTGAAAGGCAATGGAAGCATGTTGTTTTCTGATGTAACTGTTTGTTAATCATTTGTTTGATGCAGTTGATGGGCTTGCTGTAAAACCCCGGCTCATCAGGTAACGACCCTTGAGGCTTAAAACGTGTAAAAAGCTTTTGAAGACCTTTTTCATTAGAATAATTTGCTTATTTACAGCAGCAGGTAAACGATACAGGCCGGTTTACTTTAACAAATAAGGCGCCGGGCCGTTTAAAAAGATAACAATGTTAAAACAATGTTACACGAAAAGAACTATAACCATGGCTGCAGAACTGGCTGGAAAAAAAATAGCAATATTAGTTGATAACGGCTTTGAGCAGGTAGAACTGACCGAGCCACAGAAAGCACTGAAAGAGGCAGGAGCCGAGACCCACCTTATTTCGCCACAGAAAGATGAGGTAAAGGCCTGGGAGCACACCGATTGGGGAAAAAGCTATAAAGTCGACATCCATTTATCGGAGGCAAAGGCGGAGCAGTACGATGGCCTGCTGTTGCCTGGCGGTGTCATGAACCCCGACCACCTGCGCGGAAACAAAGAGGCCGTAGCCTTTGTAGATGCCTTTATGGTTAGCGGCAAGCCCGTAGCCGCCATTTGCCACGGCCCCTGGACCCTGATAGAAACCGGAAAGGTAAAAGGCCTCACCATGACCAGCTACCCCACCCTGAAAACGGACCTGATAAATGCCGGAGCCGACTGGGTAGACGAAGAAGTAGTGGTAGACAAAGGCATTGTAACAAGCCGCAACCCAGATGATATTCCGGCTTTCAACAAAAAAATAATAGAAGAATTTGCCGAAGGGAAGCATGAGCGCTAAACGCGTATTATGCAGGATTGTGAAGAAGCGAAAAGGCTGCCTTAGTTAAGGCAGCCTTTTCTTATATGCTGTTGTTTCTGGTTCTGTTCCTAATCTGCCGCAACAGTTGTGCCGGCTGCTGGCTTGGCCAAAACAGAAAGCCCAATGTTTACGCTGGAGTAAATTGTTTTGTCGCCCAACGACTCGTCGGAGCGGTAAACCAGGCCCCACTTGGTGCGATCTATATTAAAGTTAGCTTTGGCTTTTAGCTGGCTATCTTCTACTGTAACTCTTGCCGGAAACGTAACACTTTTGGTATTACCTTTTATTGTCAGGTTACCGGTTATAGTGTGTGTAGGGTTATTTACCTTCAGCTCGCTTTGAGTGGCTTTGCTCTGCGCGCTTTCCTCCTTTTTGGAGAGGCTGTCGTAGGGCGCCACAGACACAATTTCGAATATGGCAGTCGGGTGGTTCTCTACATCAAAAAAGTCGGCAGACTTCAGGTGTGTAGCCAGTTTATTGCTGCTTTCTGTGTTGATAGATTTGTCGGTACACTGCAGCCCCGTGAGGTCCAGAACAATTTGGCCACCGCTAATGCGCCCGCTCTGTACTTCAATTTCGCCGCTTTTTATACAGATGGTGCCATTGTGCCTGCCTGTCATTTTAGACCCGATCCAGGTTACTTCGCTTTTGGTTGTGTCTATCAGCAGTGCCTCTGCTGGCCCGCTAAGTTCAGTTTTGGCCAGAGCTTCGCCCACTTCGGCATCGTCGGTTTTAATGGTTGTATCACATGCCGCTACCAATAACAGCAGGAGCATGCCTGCTAGTGTTCTCCATCTTCTTCTGCTCATCATGTTCTGGTAGCGGCTTAGTTATATGGCTTAAATGCCTATGCCCAGGTACACCTGAAACACACCATTCTTTATATCTTCGTTTATTTTCTGGCCCAGCGCATTCTCTTTGCGCAGGTCTGTGAGCCCCAGGAAATAGCGTGCTCCGAGTCGAAGCCAGCTAATTTTAGCCTCTATACCGGCTGCAGCGCCATAATCGAAGGTGTTGTAGGGGGCAAGGTCTATCTCGGAGCCTCCCCGTTTACCTGACATCAGGATGCCGATTTGCGGACCTGCATGTAAGCTGATATTCTCTGTTACATTAAAAACAGCCAGAATAGGCACATTCAGGTAATCGAACCGGAAGGTAGAGTCGTTACGCTCATAACCTCTCCGTGAATATAACACTTCGGGCTGAATAGAGAAAGCATCAGAGAAGGCAAACTGCGCAAAAACACCTGCATGAAAGCTGGTGTGTCCGCTAATGCTGCCGAGCATGTCTTTGTCGCTGCCTCTTAACTGCGAAAAATTTACGCCACCTTTAATACCGAAACCGGAGTTATGGGCACCGGCACCACTAAACAGATTGTGATTTCGCTGCATGCTCGAAGGGCCGCCGTAATCTTCTTGTTGCGCGTGAGCCGTAGAAACAAGGGTAAACAATATAAGCAGTAAGGTGAAGGTCTTTTTCATAGTTTTTTGGTTTGTTTAAGAAAAATGTTCTTCTGAACAACTTGTTCAAAATGGGTCTTAGTAGTTTATACTACTTATAGAATAGGATAGGTTACAAAAGCAGGTAAACCAACCAAGGAGCAGCACCTATAAAAAGGTGCTTTTTAGTGCAATAGAATATAATGTAACCTGTGTATTATGTAAACTACTGGTAATTACTATAGATATGATAAATTTGTTAAGAAGAACCTTGTTTGTTAACACCCTTTTAACAGCGAATAGTGGATAAACATACGCTTTCAACAAAGTTATCCACATTTTAGAGGTTTGTTAACGTGTATTTTCTGAAATAGCTATACCTGAATAGTTTACAACAGCTTTTTTACTTAAGTAATTTCTGTGCAATTTGGGTAGTGGCGTGGGCGCGCCGGGGGAGCAGGCCAGGCTGGAGCCTGATTTTGTACAATGCTTCAAAACTTCTGTCGGGCTTTTGTTGTTTCTTTGTGGTATGCTTAAAATTGCCTGGTCCGAGATATTTGCCCATTCGCTGCCCGAAGGCCATCGCTTCCCGATGGCGAAATACGATCTGTTGCCGGAGCAACTGCTCTACGAAGGCACTATTACGTCTCAGAACCTTTTTGCCCCCACACCGCTAGAAGATGCGGTTATAACAGCTACGCACGATGCTACCTACTGGCACCGGCTGCGCAACCTTCAGCTCACGCCCTCCGAAATCAGGAAAACGGGTTTCCCGCACTCCAAAGAACTTATTCACCGCGAAATCGTGATTATGAACGGCACCGTGCAGGCGGCCCTGTTTGCGCTGGAGTTCGGCATAGGCATGAACATTGCCGGCGGCACCCACCACGCCTTTACCGGCCGCGGCGAAGGTTTTTGCCTGCTAAACGACATTGGTATTGCGGCCAACTTTCTGCTCCGGCATAAAGGCATCCGGAAAATACTCGTAGTGGACCTGGATGTGCACCAGGGAAACGGTACTGCTGAAATTTTCAGAGAGGAGCCGCGCGTGTTTACGTTCAGCATGCATGGCGGCAACAACTACCCGCACCGCAAAGAGCAATCGGACCTGGACATACCCTTGCCCGACCACACAGACGACAAAGCGTACCTGCACCTGCTCCGCAACACCCTGCCCCGCTTACTCGATGAGCAGCAGCCGGAGTTCGTTTTTTTCCAGTCGGGGGTAGATGTGCTGGCTACCGATAAACTCGGGAAGCTTGGCATGAGCATAGCCGGCTGCAAAGAGCGCGACAGGCTGGTGCTGGAATTGTGCGCCACCAGCAAGTTGCCGGTAACTGTAAGTATGGGAGGAGGTTACTCTACGCAGATAGCGCATATCGTAGAAGCGCATGCCAACACGTTCCGGCTGGCACAGCATATTTTCTTTTAAGAACTGTAGTTAGTTAAGAGTTAAAAATTATGAGTTAAAAGTTGAAAAGGATGGTTCATTCATCTACTCATCTTCACATTCCTACATCTCCAAATTTCCAAATCTTCACATTCCCAAATCAACCATCAAACAATCAACAACCAACAAACAAATTATTCGAATAAAAACTCCCTTCCGAAGCATTTTCTGGGGAAAAAGGTCAAGGGTGGCAGGCAGGTTTATTTCTCGAGGAGGAAGTACAGGTAGGAGTCGGAGCCAGCTTCGTTACTGGTGGAGTAGTTACTGCTCTTCAGTTGCCAGCCATTGTTTTGCTGCGCCTTCACCAGCTGCAGCACCGACGAGTAATCGCCGTCGCTTTCCGATTTCGTTTTTTTCTGGACAAAGCTGGTTTTGGTGCTGGTGCTCGAAATGTTGATGGTAATACTTCGGCCACTGATAGATGCCAGGATCGTCATCAGCTCTTTTGGTGCTGCTGCTGTTTGCTCATACTGCTTAAAACCAAATAAGGCGCTTACTGTAAAAGCTATGACCACTACGATCATCGTGTTTCTGTTCATAAATTGGAGTTTTTATTTAAGCTTTTGTAAGTGCAGGTACCAGTAAAGTGGTACCTGCACTTACAGCATCTTTTTAGAATTTCTGTGGGATTACTCTCTTCTTTTAAGCTTGTTGTCCGGTTTTTTTGCCCTGCCGATAAACAACCGGAGCACCAGGTAAATAACAGGAGCCAGGGCCGCCACCAGAATAACGTACAGTATAAGCTTGAGTGCCTTAAAGAAAAGAGAAATGGCAACAACCGAGAGTATGATCGAAACAATAAAGAGAAGCCAGAATTGTATAGTGCCTTTGTTCATAAAATTTATAAGTAAGAAGTGAGAATAGGTAGGCTGCTGCTCCGTAAATTCAAATTACATCTGTCGCATCAAGTAAAATTCTGCTCATGATCAGAACTCCAATTTTTCTAATGAAAATGGCCTCCGGAAGGAAATACATCACAAATTAGCCAAGGGTCTCTCAATCTATTCTTCTTGAATGTACTGCACCAACAGGAAAATACAAGACAGCTATACGGTAATTTCCCGGTTTAGATGGTGCCCTTCTTCAGGATCAGCTGCCACCTGAAAGCCCACATCCAGCTCAGTTTAAAGTTAGGAGCTTTTGCCTCCTGCACTAACTGTTGCAACTCTTCCCGCTTAAAAGCCCGCCACACCGATAGGGGCGCATCGTTTTTTACCAGATAGGATTTAGAGAACAGCGCCGTAATCCATTTAATAGAATAGTAGGCCAGCCAGTGCCGGTGCAGGTCGTTTACTATAACGGCCACTTGCGCCTGCCGGTGCAGTTGGCTGAAAAGCCGCACCAGTTGCGCATTGCTGAAATGGTGGCAAAAAAGGCTGCAGACAACAATATCGTAAGGCTGCTGGCTGAAATTGTGAGAAAACACATCGTGCTGCTCCACCTTTATTTCGGGAAAGGAAGTGCTGTGCTGCCGTGCATACTGCACCATAAAATCGTTGGCATCTACACCAATCAGTTCTACGGCTACACCCTTACTTCTGGCCCAGCGGGCCATGGCCCGCAGCATGTCGCCACCGCCGCAGCCAATATCGGCAATGCGCAGGGGCTGGGGGAGTAGCTTTGAGCCGCTTACCAGCTGATTGAGGGCGTGCAGCACCACTTTGTGGCCGCCAAGCCAATGGTTTATAACCTCCAGCTCCTGCAGGTTGCGGCGCAGGTCCTCGCCCGAGAGCGAGAGGTCGTCCATGAGCTCGGGCCGGTTTGTTCTTTCTTTAAGAAGCATAATGCACTTTCAGTAACATAGACTCCAGGGTAAGGCC
Organism: Pontibacter qinzhouensis; assembly: GCF_008017455.1. Taxonomy (GTDB): domain Bacteria; phylum Bacteroidota; class Bacteroidia; order Cytophagales; family Hymenobacteraceae; genus Pontibacter; species Pontibacter qinzhouensis. The sequence goes on from NZ_VRTY01000029.1 coordinate 29,143, forward strand.
GGGGCCGAAGGCAAAGCTCAGAACAGGCTCATTTTTGTCTTTCAGGGTAAGCGACTCCATCAGCGATTTCAGCACAAACAGCACCGTGGCCGACGACATGTTGCCAAACTCCTGCAGCACCTGGTAAGCAAAGCGGTTGTGATAGCGCGGCATGCCCAGTTCCTGCTCTATTACCTCCAGAATACGGCGCCCGCCTGGGTGTATGGCAAATAAGTTTATTTCGGAGATGGTGGTTTTGAGGCCTAGCAATAGCCGCTCGGTTAGCTGCTTTATCCCGTTTTTTATCAGGTCGGGAACGTAAGACGACAGCGTCATTTCGAAGCCTGTGTCGCCTATATGCCAGGCCATATCGCGTTTGCCTGCCGGTGCCAGGTCGCAGTGGAACGACTGCAGCTCCAGGCTCAGCTCGGTGCAGGGTTGCCCCTGCAGCAGCACGGCAGCTGCGCCATCGCCAAATAAGGCGTTAGATACCAGCTGGTCGTGGGCAGCGTTTTTTTGAAAATGGATGGTGCAGAGTTCAGTGCATACCATCATTACGTTAGCGGCAGCGTCGGCTTTGCAAATGGCATCGGCTAGTTTCAGGGCATTAAAGGCGGCGTAGCAGCCCATAAAGTTAACAGCAGTTCGTTGCACGCTAGGCGAGAGGGCCAGCCGCTCCACCAGCTCAATATCGAGGCCGGGTGCATACATGCCGGTGCAGCTAACGGTAATCAGGTGCGTAATGTCTGCTGCCTGAAACGCAGGAGCGGCCTGCAGGCAGTTGCGCACGGCAGCTTCGGAGAGCGTAACGGCATGCTCCCGGTACACATCCATGCGCTGCTGCACCGTTGGGAAGGGTTCGAGGTCGGGGGTGTTGGGGTAAAAGGTAAAGGCACCGTTTGAACGTGTGTAGTCTTCGAGCACGCTGTAGCGTTGCCCAATGCCGGAAACACGGTAGAGCGCCTTCAGCTTTCTTGTTTGTGGCTCATCGAACTGCAGGGCCGCAGCCATAAAGTCGGCCACCTGCATCTGCGGAATTACATGTGGCGGGTTAGCCGTGCCGATGGCACATAAATAGCTTTTCATGCAGTTTTGTTGTTTCTGGTTAAATGCCCGTTTCAGAGCTTGAACGTTACTGGCTCCTACACCACCTTATCTGGTGAGAGCATAAACAGGCAGGAAACACGCTCATCAGGATGAACATTACCTACGGATTCAGGCTGGCATAAGATGTATTCTCCTGAAACAAACTAAAGTCAAAAAGGTTGGCCGTGCGTTTGGCGCATGAGCAGCTGCACTGCAAAAGGCAGTTGTTTGAGGGTGCCTACCGCCAGTTCTGTTAGCACAGGGTGGCCAAAGAGTTGCTGCACCACACGGCCAATCTGAAGCCTGGTGGCAAACTGGTTTCTCCAGGCGCGGGTATAGCCCTGCTCCAGCTGTACCCGGTCGCGGCCGTTTTGGAAGTAGTGCAGCACCTGCTCTGTTGCCAGCTTTCCTGCGTGTATAGCCATGGCCATGCCGTTACCGCAGAGGGGGGTAATCATGCCGGCTGCGTCGCCGCACATGAGCATGTGATTCTCGATGCAGGTTTTGGTAGCAAATGAGATCTCGTTTATGACCTCCGGCTGCTCGTATAAAAATTCGGCTTCGCGGAAAATGTGTTGCAGGTGCGGGTTGCGGTGCAGCACTGCTTTTTCCATGGCTGGTATGTTGCCGTGGCTGCGCAGGTTCTGGCGGGTGGTCAGGTAGCAGAAGCAGTACCGGTCGTCTTCCACGGCCGATATGCCGGCGTACCCGTCTTTAAAGTTGTGCAGCGCGATCTGGTCTTTTGGTAGCTCCAGCCGCACATGGTACTTTACGCCAATGTAGGGCGAGGGCTGCTGAAAGAAGGGTCGGTTGAGGGTGCGGTCGAGGGAGGTGCGTTTGCCGTATGCGCCCAGTACCACAGGTGCCTGCAAGGTTTGCCCGCTGTTGAGCTGCACGGTAAAAATATCATTGGCATAGTTTACTTTATCTACCTGCTGGCGCGTGTGCACCTGTACGCCCTGCTGCAGCGCCACCTGGTACAGAAAATAGTCGAGGGTGAAGCGGCTCAGGCCCCAGCCGCCCAGGTCTAACGTCGCCTCCAGGGTTTTGCCTGAAGGAGCGCTTAGCAGAAATCGCCGGATGCGGGCAGGCTGCAGCGGAGCAGGGTCGGCACCAATGGAGGCCAGGTAAGGCAGCACTTCGTTCGAAACATACTCGCCGCACACCCGATGAAAAGGATACGCTTTTTTTTCGACCAATGCCACCGAAAGCCCCTGCCTGGCCAGCCCGATACTGCTTACCAGACCAGCCAGTCCGCCCCCTATAATAACGATATCTTTCAATGGTTTTTATGATAAAGTGCATTATGGTTTTAATCCAATGCAATTGTTGAAATTAAGTTATTTTAACATGAAAAATACAATAACTAAATCTAAATAAAAGCGTTTTATTACAATTAGACATATAATAATACGTATTGTGACCTGAACTAACTATGAAACAACATATACTAAGCTTTTTCTTGTGCCTGGTAGTGCTGGTACCACAGGCGCAGACCCGCAGCACTGTGCCCGGGCCTGTTGTCGTGCAGCCAGACAAAGAAAAGGTGCTTGAAGAAGAAGTTCGCGAAGACCAGGAAATCGCGATTTACCCAAATCCTAACTCCGGCATTTTTACGGTGTCGTTGCCTACATCGGAGGCAAAGCAGGCGGACCTTCGCATTATGAATGTAATCGGAAACGAGATTCACCGGGAAGTGCTGACAAGGACCAACGCGCAATTTTCTACGACCATAAACCTTAACAGATTCGCCAAAGGGCTGTATTACGTAAAACTGGAAACAGATAATTTCAGCGCCATTAAGCGGGTTGTTGTAAAATAAAGAACCTTTAGGTTTAGTTACCGGCTACCCCCGGTTATGCTGCCAAAGCACAAGCGGCCACTCTGCCAACAGGGTGGCCGCTTTTTTGTTTTCGTTTAATATTTTCTGTGTAAGCGTTAAACCCTTGGCCGCTGGCTGTGTCAAAGAACAAACGTTCATAAAATTAATTAAACATGAAGAAGTTACTTAACCTTACCCGTGTGCTTGCGCTTTGTTTTGGTGTTTTCTTAGCTACCGGAGCTGTTGCCCAACAAGGGAACAGGCCGCAAGGGCAGGGGCAGATGTCGATGCAGGACCGGAATGCGCAGATGCTGAAAGACTACAAAGAGCAACTGAACCTGACAGCCGAGCAGGAAACCAAGATTCAGGCCATACTAACAAGTGCTGCAGAAGAGCAGCAGGCCCTGCGTAACCAGAATGCCACCCGCGATGAACTGATGGAAAAGCGCCGGGCACTGATGACCAAAAGCCAGACTGAGATTAAAGCCGTTCTGACACCGGAGCAGGCAAAACAATTCGATACCATGGTGGCCAACCAGCAGCAGCGTATGCGCAACGGGCAGGGGCAAAGGCCGAGCAGAAGTAACTAAACTTTTGTAAGTTAAAAGTATACAAACCAAATCCGCTCAGGTATTCTGCCTGGGCGGGTTTTTATTTTTTGTTCAAGCGGATGTGGTAAATACTCGGACTGCACCAGAACAAGTTGCCCTGGCTTTCTGCTTTGGAGCAGGCTGGCAATTATGCGAATGAAAAACCCCTTCCAAAGGATTTTGTCTGTTTAAGGGTCAAGGGTACCCGAGAAGTTCTATTCAGGCAAGATGGCTTTGGGAATAAAACCGGTATATTCTTTTTCTTCTTTCAGCACCCGCACTTTAGTAAAAATCACATCGGAAGTATCGAGAATCTGCAGTTCCTGGGAGCTTTCGAAACTGGTAAGAGTGGTGCCCTCAAAACTGGCTTCGTCGTAAAGCTGCCCTCCAATTAGGGGTCTGGTAACGCTGATGACGTCTTTAGGCAGTTCCTTCTGACCTGCCGCGCTTGTCTGATCATCAATAGGTTGGCTGCTGCACCCTGTCATTATTAAAAGAGACAAACTAGAACAGAAAAGGAGCAGAGGCTTCATGAGAAATAATTTTCGTGTTTAAGCTGTATATGCCAGTTCTGTGTAGAAAGTTGCTAAAAAGGAGATGTATGTCTCAAAGATTTGTTCTTTGGTGTTTAAGAAATAAGGCAGCCCCTTTGCCTGGGGAACACAAATTATTTAAATGAAAACGGCCTTCCGAAGCCTTTTTAGCCGAAATAGCTCAAGGGTCCAGCTATAGTTTTGCCCAACTCTGGTGATTAGCCATAGACTCAAGGTAAATAATTGTGTAATATTTATAAAATATTGAACAAAATACCTGGAATTGGGTATTGTTATCCCTCAGAAATGCTTCTACATTTATTTGGCGCAATTATTTGTGAGTTAAAAACCTTTTATCGCACTGTCGTTTTGCCCTCTTAAATATATAATTGTATGAAGAAACAACTACTAAAGCCAGCCAGATGCTTGTGGCTACTCATTTTTTATGCTGTTATGGTTAACGTGTATGCGCAGGAGCAGCTAAATGTTCAGGTAATTAGTCAGGCGACTACCCCTGCTTTGCCTTCCAATGTTTTTCAACGGATCGAAGTGGATGGAAAAGGCCATATATGGGCGGGAACAAATGGGCAGGGCATAGTAAAGTTTAACCCTTATACTCAGAACCCGGATAGCATCGTCTTTACCGCTTTTACGACACATCAGGTAAGAGCCATCACCAGAGATAGTAAGGGCGATATCTGGGCTGGATCTGCTGCCAGTGGCGTACAGGCGAATACTGGGGCCATCCGCAAATTTGAGAAGGGCAATACAAATGCTGTTACTTCTTATAATATTGTTGGGGTTGATTATCCTATTGTGTCGAGGCTAATATATGATTTAGCTGAAGGACCGGGAGGAACCATGTGGGCCGCACACGGGCAAACTACTACCGGTACAGTTGTAACAGAAGGCGGGTTAGGCCGCTTCGATGGCGAAAAGTGGCAACGGATAACAGCTGGCCTGCCAGCCTCCGACAGAAGAGTTTTGGCAGTAGGAAGGGTAGGCGATAAGGTGTGGGCTGGTGTTGACCGTGCCTGCAGAAACGGAAACTGCACAGCTCCCTACCTGGCAGAATACAGCCAGAACGGCGACTTTGTAAAGATTGTATCAGAAGGCTTGCCTTTTTCTAACGCTGGCGGGGCGCTTCCGCGGGTTATTTTCAACGACAGTAAAGGCCGCGTCTGGGTAGGGTTAAGCACTGGCACAGGAGTAGTGGCTGTTTATGAAAACGATACCTGGACAGTTATCGATAATGCCATTACACAACTGCCTGTCGGCACAGCGGTAAATTTTAGTTCTATTAAAGAAGATAGAGCTGGCCACATCTATGTCGGCACAACTGCTGGTCTGCTTAAGCTCAAGGGCTTAAACTATTCGGAGAAATCGGATTGGGCCTTGTACAGCACAGAAAGTGGTTTGCCGGCAAATTTTATTAATGGCATTGCACTAGATGATAGTGGCGATATGTGGTTAGCCACCAGTGGCGGTATTGTAAAAGTAATGTTAGGTGGCATAGAAATTTTAGATCCTAACCCGGAGTTAATAGACGTAACCAACGGTGCCCTGCTTACCAGAATTGATTATGTTGCCGAACTGAAGACGAAAAGAGTTGGCGCCGCCACTGATGGGGTTACAAAACTTATACTGAGAGTTAAAACAGACAAAAAATTAACCTTTGTCATCAGGAGCATTTTTACAGGAGAAGGTACTATACATGCACTTGCAGACCCAGGCAAAAAAGGCACGAACACACTGGAGCCTGTGGAGGTAGAGCCACAGGTAACCTCTGGTGGCGTTTCGTATGTGGCGGTTGTTTATACAGCGCCTGAGTCGTGGGGAAATAATGGAGCCGAAAGCAAACGTAGCATTAAGGTAGAGGCTTATGAAACAGATAATCCTGCTAAATCTGAAGAGGTTGAAATTATTTTGAAAAAGGCTCCTGTGGTATTGATTCATGGCATGTGGTCTGATATGCATGCCTGGAAGGATGGCGGCTTTGAGCGATATCTGAAGCTTAACAAATACGATAACATTCAGTTTGCCGACTATTCTACAGATTCTTATTCCACTTTTGATCCTAACACAAGTGGCAAATACGATTGGCTATCGAGGCCACTGGGCGTATTGGCACTACAAAGTGCTATAAGTGATGGTATTGATCAGTATAGAAAAGAAAATATAGCTGTTACGCAGGCAGATGTTGTGGCCCACAGCCTGGGAGGACTGATGACCAGAAGTATGATTGCGCAGGATTATTATGTAAAAAATGACTACAGAGATTTCACAAACTTTTATGAAGGAACAGTTCATAAACTGATAACGCTGGGAACACCTCATAAAGGCTCCCCTTTTGGAGAATTTGTGTGGGAAAAAAGCTTTGAATCTGCTATTCTGAGAGGAGAGGGCGGCTTATCTCAAATTCCGGTTTCCCAATTCTTCGAAAGGTTTGGTCCGGGTAAGATCGGCACTGTGCATAAAGACTTTAGTCCAAGTTCCAAAGCCTTTCAAAACCTGAAAGTAACTAAAGTTAAAACGCATGCTATTTATTCTTCTTACAAGCCAGATGCAACAGAGAGTTATTATGCGCTTGCTGCTTTAGTGCGTACGTTAGCCTTAAACAGAACAAACCACGAAGACCTGTTTAAAGAGGAAAACGATCTTATTGTAAAAGTCAGCAGTCAGAAAGGCGGGTTGGCAGAAAAGTATACCACCCGCTTCGATAGCCATATACATTCTTCTATCCCTGTCGCAAGTAAAGTAGGAAGAGACAAAGCACAAACAGCGTCTTTGGCTGTACAAAGCAGGGTGGTTGCCCTTTTGCAAACGAATGACACCACACTTTTTGCGAAGTCAATACCGCTATCTTACGATCCTGCAAAGCCTGATAATGAAAGAGTAGGAGTGCAGGCAGCTCCGGCACATACCATGCCTGCAAACCAGCGCGCTGCAGCAGCAACCGGTTATATTCAAATTTCGACTTCTGCGCAAGGGCGTATTTTAAAATATGGCTCTTCGGCGCCAGTAACACTTACGGTTTTGCCCAAAGAAGACGCAAAAATTGTAAGTGCTGTCATCATGGTTGAAGGAATTGGGATTCTGGCTGTTCCAGAAACAGCTCCTTATGCAGTAACCTTTAATTTGCCAACAAACACTCCCATCGGTAAAGTTGGAGTTGCTGCGTTAGCAAGAGACGAAGATGGCACTCTCATGGCTGATACAACCAGTATCTACATTCAGTCCGACCTGCCTTTCATAAATTTTGAAGTGGTGCCCGGTAGGGTTACACTTAATGCCTCCGAGAGCAAAATGCCGTTATTTGTTTCGGCTTCTGTTAAAGTAGAGCAGGATACAACCTATCTTAACCTGACAAACAAAGCCTCGGGTACTACCTATACAGCAACAAAAGGAATAGTAAGGGTCTCGGAAGATGGTTTAGTAGCAGCCGAAGCAGTGGGATCTGATGTAATTGAGGTTAAAAATGGCACAAACACTTATTTGGTGCCTGTTACCGTTACGGCTATCTGTGCTGTAATAAAGCCTGTTATTACCCAAAACGGAAACACTTTAACATCGAGCAGTGATGCAGGTAATCAGTGGTTTTTAGACAATGCCATGATCGTGGGTGCAACAGCAAAAGAGTATGTAGCTACTCAGTCTGGTTCGTATACCGTTCGTGCAACTGTCGGCTGCCCTGGGCCTATGTCAGATGCTGTACGGGTAACAACTGCCAAACAGGAACAAGCCATAACCTTTGCCACCATTCCGGATAAAACAGTTGGCGATGCTCCTTTTGCATTAGCAGCTAGCACTTCTTCAGGCTTACCGGTAAGTTATACATTAGTATCAGGGCCAGCAACTTTGGCCGGTAATGTTGTAACTGTAACCGGCGAAGGTACTGTAACAGTTAAGGCGCTGCAGGATGGAAACGAAGCGTATAGCCCGGCTCCGGAAGTTACCACTAGCTTCTGTGTGACACCTGCTAAACCAGCTATTACGGAATCGGGTAATACGTTAACTTCTTCCAGCCAGACTGGCAATAAATGGTACCGTAATGCAACCTTGCTCCCCGGCGCAATGGCTAATACTTATACAGCCACTGAAGCTGGTGTTTATACGGTTCAGGTTACTGGCAGCTGTGGTGTAAGCGCCATGTCGGAGGCGTTAACCTTAACTATTACATCTGCTGCAGAGGAACTTTCGAAGTTGCTGCTTGTATACCCAAACCCTGCACAAGAAAGAGTTAGGGTAGAATTGCCCGATAACCTGCCATGGGCAAATCTGATGTTGTATTCCGCGCAAGGTAAAGTGGTTCTTCAGGCTGAAGGAAACAATAAAACAGCTGTTATCTTAGATGTGAAGCAACTTCCAAAAGGTCTTTACTTTCTGCAGATTCAAACTAGTAAGGGTGTACTGTTTAAAAAACTGATGCTGGAGTAGTAGTAAAAAGGAACCTGCCCCAAATGCATTATTCTTAATTAGCCATATTTTTTGATTACAAATCAACAAGGCCCCTCTCCTGAAGATGTATGGAGAGGGGCCTTTTGCTTCAATAATACCACCAGTCTTTAGAAGGTTCTTTTTAGTAGAAGAAGGTGGGGTAGAGGTGGTTAGTTTGTATATATAGTATTTTGATCTCGTAGGTCAATACTTCCGATGAAGAGCAAAATAGTTTAACAAAAAATTGCGTAGTTAAATAGCTACATGTAAATTAGTAGCCAAATAGCTACATAATGAATTTAAGACGAGATGTATTTCAGGCAATTGCCGACCCAACCAGAAGGGCTATTCTGCTTTTGCTTGCTACACAATCTATGACAGCCGGTGCCATTGCAGCGAACTTCGATACAGCCAGACCCACTGTTTCTAAGCATTTACAGATTCTGACAGCATGCGAATTGCTGGAACAGGAGCAGCAAGGACGTGAAGTGTATTATCATCTCAATGCAGCCAAAATGAAAGAAATCGCTGACTTCATAGAACCATTCCGGAAAGTTTGGGACGATAGATTTAACAAACTGGAGCAAGTAATGAAATCTTATAAAGCTAAAAAATAAAGCCTCGTGGATCAGAAAACCAAGATTACAGCCGAAAATGGCAAACAGGAAATTGTAATTACAAGAATTTTCGACTTGCCTGTAGACCTCCTGTTTAAAGCTTATACAGAGCCTGAGCTTGTGGAGCAATGGATGGGTAACAAAGTTCTGATGTTAGCATGCAAAGCCCACGGCAGTTATCAGTTTGAAACAAGAGACGAACACGGAAACGTCTTGTTCCGGGCCAATGGGGTTATCCATAATTTCGTTCCTAATCACTCTGTTACCCGGACTTTCGAAATGGAAAACACGCCGTTTCCGGTCCAGCTTGAATTTTTAGACTTTGAGCAACTTTCAGAAGAAACAAGTAAACTCACCATGCAAATGGTTTTCAAATCGGTGGCCGACAGAGATAATATGCTTAAGCTGCCATTTGCCCAAGGTATAAATATGGCGCATAACCGACTCCAAAAACTAATAAGCAAACTAAAACAACAATGAGAAAGAGAGACAAAATTATTTACTGGATTGCAACCATTTGGCTATGCTTAGGAATGGTGTCAACAGGAATAGTGCAACTTATACGAATGGAGGAGGAGGTGCAGAAAATGAATGAATTGGGTTATCCGGCCTATTTCCTGACCATTATTGGTGTATGGAAGTTACTGGGAGCAATAGCCGTTCTTATTCCTGGCGTTCCGTTGGTAAAGGAGTGGGCGTACGCAGGGTTTTTCTTCTTAATGACTGGAGCTATTTTCTCGCATTTTGCCAATAGCGACAATGCCGTAGAATATTTTGGCCCGGCCTTATTACTGGTTCTCACTATAATTTCGTGGAGTTTCAGCCCGGCTAACAGAAAGCTCATTAAAGCAGCACGTTAGTTAAAAGTATGTAATGTTACGCACCTCAGGCTTTAGCCAAAGAACGCAGCAGCAGTGGCTAGAATAGTGAAACGTAATAAGTGTATATTTTATATGCTGTTTATAGGAGCACCCTTGAGGGTTTTCTGCACTAAAACCTTCGGAAGGCCATTTTGATTCGAATAATTCTTAGCGGGGAATATTTAGAATTAATAATTGTTAATTTTAAATATTTTTTGCTATATAGTATATTCGGTAATCCGATTACGGTTATCTGTAGTTTTCGACAAAAAAGCGTATGTTTATTACTGCTAGCCGCTAGTTGGCAAAAAGCTATAATAAAAAGAAGAATGGAAAATAATACACCAAAAGTAATTCAATCAGAAACAGAAGTCAGAAAAGTTTCTTATGACGTGCAGCTTAGAGATTTTGAAAACGGTCTTCAAAATTTTCTAGCGGTACACAATTTACCAGCAGAAGGAATATTTGTTGGAATTCCAGAACGTGCAAACGTTTTTAAAAATTTAGATTCTGTACTTGACCAAGTTGACGTTCAAGAAAAGGAAAAGTCAATTTACCTATCAAAGTTTATTGCTGGTGTTGCTTCTGGCCTCTTTGATGCTGCCTTGAATTACCTTTGGGACGAAACAATTCTGCAAATCCGGAAAAGAGTAATAAAATACGACATCGAGTACTTCTATGACAATGCAGTTTCAGGGGATAGAAGAAAAAGATTAAAAGACGAAAATGATTTAAATAAAGTTGATGACTATGATTTGATAAAAGGAGCCAAAGAAATTGGCTTAATATCAGATTTAGGCTTTAAGCATTTAGAATATATTAATTATATGCGGAATTGGGCTAGTGCAGCTCATCCAAATCAAAACGAGATAACAGGATTACAGTTAATTGCTTGGTTAGAGACTTGTGTTAAAGAGGTTATAACGCTTCCAATTTCTAACATCACAATCCAGATAAAACAATTGCTTATAGGTGTCAAGAATACCTCTATATCTGAAACGGAAGCACAAGAAATATCAGTATTTACTACCAACCTAACACAAGACCAAATTAATAACTTAGCTTCAGGTTTCTTTGGTATATACGTAAAGCCTGAAACAGAAAGTCAAACCCATCAAAATATAAATAGGCTTTTACCTTTGATTTGGGGTAGAGTTGATGAAGACAGTAAGCACACCTTCGGCTTAAAGTATGGAAATTTTGTTGCTAGTAACAGCCAAGCAGAAAGAAAACTTGCAAGACAGTTTTTACAAGTTGTAAATGCAGAAAGTTATATACCTGATGACTTAAGAGCAATTGAAATTGAAAATGCCATCGATAATTTATTAAGTGCTCATAGAGCTTACAATAATTTCTACAATGAACCATCTTTTGCTAGGCAATTACAAAGAATGGTAGGTGAACCTTTAAAAGTGCCTAGAGCAGTAACAAAAAAGTTTGTACTTGCTATTGTAGAAACTTTTTTAACAAATGGAAATGGAGTTGCAGTAAGTGCAAATTCAATTTATGTTCAAATATTGTCGAATCTAGATTCCCATCAAGCAAACATTGCAGTCTTGTCTTTTAGTGATACACAAATTTCAAGCCGACTCCAGTTTCCTCTTTGTCAAAGGAAGTTTAAAGAACTAATTGAAATTGTAAAGCCTAGTATTACATCTCCACCTGTCAAAGATTTGATAGAAAAAATCGAGGAATTCAAGGGTAAACCATCTTATCTAATGAATGATAAATCTATAAAAACAGCTTTCGATAGTCTCAAAACTCTGCTTAAATAAAGCCTCTTGCCAACCACGTATAAACGTCATGCTTCGGCCGACGGCCTCGCACGTCGTTTACACAAGTACGTTGTACACAATTCAAATAATAAAAAATGAGCTGGGACATTGTTTTATTTAACTCAAAGCAGAAAATAGAAACAGTAGAAGAACTGGATGAAGAACTATTGGAACCAATCGATTTCAATTCGCTTCTCGAAGAATCATTTGCAGGAGTGGAAAAGGATGGGAAACACATAGAATTAATTGGTAATGATTTTTCACTCGAATACTTTACCGACGAAGAAACAGCGAGCAATTTGATGATGAGCATAAATGGAGAAAATGGATTATATGTTTTGATAGAATTAGCAAAAGAGCATGGGTGGCAGATGTTCGACACAGCTCTGGGTGAAATGATAGATTTGGAAAATCCTGAAAAGAACGGATATAAAAATCACCAAGCATATGTCCAGCAAATACTGAAAAAATAAGAACTGTGTACAATCGAGTAGCCTGCCGTGAGCAAAATTACTCACGGTGAGGCTCTCCCACCACCCTGCGTACGGTTCTCGTACAGGGCGGTTCGTTAAGGATAGCACAGCCGCTCTTTACACCGACCATGCCCTTGCCCTAGTTTGGGATAAGGCTAGCAAACTCTAGTGTTTGAACCTCCTTATCGGATTTTGGGCAACTTAACGTTTGGTCCTTCATCACCCTGTGAGGCCTCCGTAGCGCTTACGGCTCGTTTCCAGGTGACTATTATGACCGCTGCTGACTTCTTGGCTCATAGAAACCGAGTCTATTCCAAGACCTCCCCAGGTAAGACGCTTATCCTTCCACCTAATCCTGCTGCATCTACACAGAGTCGTTTGTTGGCCAGGGGCTTTGCAAAGATGTGCTTGCTTACCCACGACTCCCTGCCTCTTATACAGTTTCTGTTCGTCAGTTCAGGCTTTTGCAGTCCCGCTTTCTTCACTGCACGCCTCACGACGAACCAGCTTGCGGCTTGCTTATCGGCTTCGCCAACTTGCCGATAAGGGATTTGCACCCTCTGGATAATCTGAGTATATTTCATAACAAAATATACTCGCGCCATACTGGGCGCACACAACAGCTAAACGCCAGCATTGGCCAACGGCCTGCGCCGCCGTTTAGCCTAACCGTATAGCATTGTAATGATAAAATTGAAAAATAGATTATCCCTCGTCAGTTCATTTACTCTTTTGCTGTTAGCTCAATGTGGTAGTGTTTACACTATGGAATCAGATAGCAGGAATTTTAGAAAAGGTGAAAAGCTGTTTGCAAAGTACTATGAAGAAAACGGTAATGCTTTTATGTATTCAGTCGGAACAGTAGGCTATAAATACATATGGACTATCACAAGTAGTGAAATTATCATGACCTCAATAGATTTGAAAGGAAAAACAGATACTTTAAGGGTTAAATCTATTGGTAACTGGACGCAGCATAGTGGAGTGAATTTTGAAGAACCTAATTGCTCTATGGTACTTGATGGTGATGTTTTAATATTAAAGTTTAAAAATGAAGAAGGACAAGAATTGGAAAAATCACTGATAAATGAGATAGACTGCTTAGAGAAAAGCAATTCGCCAATACTTGTGAGTGTTCTTAATGATATGAAATCGCTGAAAATAAAATAACGCTGTACAACAAAGCGCAGCTTTAACCCTTGCTACGCTACGGGCTTCAGCTGCACCAGCACGTTAAGCAACCATAAGTACAAAGTTTAATCAGATTAGCTACCCACACTTATACATGGCTGCTTCACCACCCGTACAGTTTCCCCAAAATCCAAAAGGCCCGTTTCATAGATTATTCTAATGAAACAGGCCTTCAGAAGCAAAAGTTATCCAAATAGCTCCAGGCTATTTCCTTACCATTTCCAACATATCAGCGGCGCGTTTGCTCAGCCACTCGTAGTTATCGCCGGCATCTGCTGGTTTTTCGAATAGTTTAGAGCCCAGGCCAGTGGCAGTTACGCCGGCACTGAACCATTCATCAAGGCTTTCTTTGGTTGGTGCTACACCGCCGGTTGGCATAAAGAGCAGGTTCGGGAACAGTTCTTTAATGGCTTTCAGGAAGCCGCTGCCCAGCACGTTCCCAGGGAACAGTTTCACAAGGCTTGCTCCTGCTTTTTCAGCCTGGTCGATTTCGGTAGGAGTCATGCAACCGGGTATCCAGAGCAGCCCCTGCGCGTGCACCGTTTTAGCAATGTCGGCATTCATAATCGGGCTCACGATAAAATCAGCGCCAGCTTCTATAAATTTAGTAGCCGTTTCGCTGTCTTTAATCGTACCGATGCCCAGCTTCATGCCAGGGTATTGCGCTTTGGCAGTTTCTACCAGAATCTTAAAGTTGGCAAGCGCCTGCTCACCACGATTTGTAAACTCAAACACCCGCATACCGCCTTCGTAGCAAGCTGCCAACACAGCCTTGCAAACCTCAGGGTCAGCATTAAAAAATACGGGAATAACCGGAGATGTTTTGATGGTATCTAATACCTGGTTTTTATCTGTTGCCATTTTTTATTTTTTAGATGTTAGATGCTAGATTTTAGATGTTAGATTTTTTTCAAAAGTAATCAGATAGTAATCGTGACAAATGATCTTATAGCCTAACTAAAAGAAAAATCCATCAAAAGCAGGCTAATCCGCTTTAACTTGGCAATGAGTGAAACCGAAAAAATCTAGCATCTAATATCTAACATCTAAAATCTAGTGGATAATATGTTGTTTAATATGCGATAAGGAGTGGTTGCCAAAGTCGCCGGGAACGAAGAGCTTTTGGTAAGCAGAGGCTGTAGCGAAATCAATAACATCCTGCCCCTCCAACTGCTCGTGCAGGCTGTAGATCAAGCCGGCCATAAACGCGTCGCCGCTGCCTATGCGGTCTACCACTTCCTGTGTTTCGTAGGTGTGCGATACGTACTGCTGCTGCCCGTTGTAGTAGGTGCCGTAAAAAAGGTTATGGTTCGGGCTATCCATAAACCGGAACGTAAAGGCTACGTGCTTGCACTCCGGGAATTTTTCCATGATAGCCTTTGCCGACTTTTCTGAATGCTGCAGATACTCTTCCTGGCTGGTTTCGCGGTTCAGGCCTTCTGCCACTGGGGTGCCCAGCATTACGTTGGCGGCCCAGATGTTGCCCATAATTACATCGCAGTACTGCACCAGCTCCGGCATTACCTCCAGAGGAGTTTTGCCGTAAGTCCAGAGGCGGTTGCGGTAGTTCAGGTCTACCGATGTGGTAAGGCCCAGCTTTTTGGCTGCTACCAGAGCTTCTTTACAGAGAGCCGCAACGTTTTCGTTCAGAGCAGGCGTAATGGCGCTCCAGTGAAACCAGGAAAAGTCTTTCAGGATGCTTTCCCAGTCGATGCTGCCGGGCGTTAGCTGGCTGAAAGCAGAATATTTGCGGTCGTACACCACCTGCCCGGTGCTGAGGCCGTTGGCAGATAATAAAAAATAAAGCCCAACGCGGTCGCCTTGCTTCAGAATAAGGTCTGTCTCGACGCCACGCTGCTCCAGTTCGCCCAGCGCTTTAGCCGTAAGCTCATTTTCGGGTACGCAGGTAAGGTAGGAGCAGGGTATGTCCCAGAGGCCCAAAGAGGCAGCCACATTGGCTTCGGCTCCGCCCGGATAAATTTGTAAAAGGTTATCTGCTGATTCCAGGCTTTTGTTTACGGAAGCCAGGCGCCATAATAATTCTCCGAAAATGAGAACTTTCCCTTCTCTCATATGCTATTATTCTGTTAGGGGTGTACTTAATTTTTGACCGATTGAGGTTGAACTTTGACTAAAGTTAGGTAGTTTTACTTTCTTTGCAAACGATTGCAGGAATATTACATGAAGAAACAGGTTCAGCACACAATAAAGGATGTTGCGGCGGCTCTTGGCCTGTCTGTTTCTACTGTGTCGCGCGCCCTTAACAACCACCCGCACATAAGCCAGGAAACAAAACAGCGCGTGCAGGAAGTGGTTGAAAAACTGGATTACCGCCATAACGCGCTGGCTGCCAGCTTGCGCAACAGCAGGTCTAACATGATCGGCCTCATCGCCCCCCGTATTACCATGTACTTTCAGTCTACGGTTATAACGGCCATCCAGAACAAACTGCATGAGTATGGCTATAACCTGATGGTGTGCCAATCGAACGATTTGCCGGCTATCGAGAAGGAACTGGTGAAGGTAATGTATGCCTCGCGCGTGGAGGGCCTGATTGTATCGTCGACACTGTATACCGAAGATTTCTCGCATTTCGATATTTTTAACCGGGCCAACATACCGCTGGTGTTTTACGACCGGGTGCCACGCGAGTACCCGGCCCATAAAATACAGGGCGACGATTACCAGGGCGGTTACCAGACCACGCGGCACCTGCTCGAGCAGGGAGCCCGCCAGATTGCCTACATTACAGGCCCCTTAAGCTGTAAACTCTACAGCGACCGGTACGAAGGGTACAAAAAGGCGCTTCGGGAATTTGAAGTGGAGCCAAACGACAACCTGATTTTTTGCCACGAGCTGAACAAGGAAAACGCGCTGCAAACCTGCGAACTGCTTTTTGCCGATGGTACATTTCCGGAGGCTGTGTTTGCCGGCAACGATACTACTGCCGTGGCGGTGGTGCAATATGCCAAAGAAAGAGGAATTGCAGTGCCCGCGCAACTTAAGGTAACAGGCTACTCCAACGACTCCCGCACCGAAATTATAGAGCCTCCAATTACCTCTGTAGAGCAGTTCCCCTACGAGGTGGGGGTGCAGGCGGCTACGCTGATGATGGAACTGCTGGAGCAGAACAGCAAGCCTGGCCAAAATTATATTTCTCTTACTACACCCATTGAGTTGGTAAAAAGGCAGTCTAGCGGCCTGTAGAAAATGCTGGAACGGCATGAAAAATATGTCTGAAAAACATAATTTTGATGTCTAGGCAAGAGAATTACGATGTGAAAGTAAGTAACAGCAGGATATTGCTGCCTCCATACTGGCAATTACTGCTCTACCTCTTACTTTAGCAGCTTACATAAATTTCGTCCTGCACCTGGTTGTGCAGGCTTCACTCTAAAAACTATAATGTATGAGTATGCAATACGACGTGCGCTATGCAGTAAGTCCGCAGGAAACAAAACAGATGGACACGGAAGCGCTGAGAAAAAACTTCCTTATCGAAACCGTTTTCGCAGCCGACCAAATTCAGCTGACCTATACTCATTATGACCGCTACATGGCTGGTGGTGCAATGCCCGTAAGCAAAAGCGTGAAGCTGGAAACCATTGATCCGCTGAAGGCTGAGTTCTTTCTCGAAAGAAGAGAAATGGGTATTATTAACGTAGGTGGTGCCGGCACGGTAGAAGCCGATGGCCAAACCTTTGAGCTGCAGAACAAAGAGGCGCTTTACCTGGGCAGAGGCACAAAAGACGTTACTTTCTCTAGTGCTGATGGCCAGAACCCGGCTAAGTTTTATATTAACTCTGCCCCAGCACACCATGCTTACCCTTCTAAAAAAGTTACCCGCAAGCAGGCAGAGGTGGTAGAGCTTGGCACCCTCGAAACTGCCAACGCCAGAACCATTACAAAGCTATTGATTGCAGGCGTAATAGAAACCTGCCAGTTGCAAATGGGCATGACAGAACTAAAAACCGGAAGCGTTTGGAACACCATGCCAGCCCACTCGCACGATCGCCGCATGGAAGTGTACCTGTATTTTGATGTACCGGCAGAGCAGTCGGTATGTCATTTTATGGGCGAGCCTACCGAAACGCGCCACATCTGGATGCAGAACGAGCAGGCCGTTATTTCACCGCCCTGGTCTGTTCATTCAGGTTCCGGTACTTCTAACTACACCTTTATCTGGGGCATGGCCGGCGAGAACCTCGATTATGGCGACATGGACATCCGAAAAATTACTGAACTAAGATAACTAGTACACAGTCAAATTAGAAATTAAAAATTCAAAATTAGAAATTGGCACACACAAGCTTCATTGATCGTAATTTCAAAAAAGCTTATTCTTTAGAAATAATGTTGACTGTGCACTAGTAACATACGCACAGGTCTTCTACAAAACATGTTTGAGGCCTGTGCTTATGCTTTTTTTAATAAGTACTACACTGCTTTGGGTTTTCGTGCCCGATACCTTGTGCAGCCTCTAAAACATAAAACCTCAACAACATGATATTAAAGCAATTTGACCTGACCGGAAAAGTGGCCTGGATAACGGGCGGCACACATGGCTTAGGTATGGCCATGGCCATGGCACTTGGCGAAGCAGGTGCCACTGTGGTTGTAAATGGAAACTCCTCGCAAGAGAAAATAGACCAGGCATTAGAAGCTTACAAGGCAGCCGGCATAAAGGCATACGGCTACCGCTGCAACGTTACCGACCAGAAGCAGGTAACAGAGCTGGTGGCCACTATCGAGCAGGAGGTAGGCCCTATCGATATCCTGGTGAATAACGCTGGCATCATCAAGCGCATTCCGTTGGTAGATATGCCCCTAGAAGAGTGGAAAGAAGTAATTGATGTGGACCTGACCTCGCCTTTTATTGTAACGCAGGCCGTTATTAAAGGCATGATTGCGCGCCAGCAGGGTAAGGTTATAAACATTTGCTCTATGATGAGTGAGCTGGGCCGCCAGAACGTAGGTGCTTACGCAGCTGCCAAAGGTGGGCTTAAAATGTTGACCAAAAACATGGCAACAGAGTGGGCAAAATTTAATATACAAGTAAATGGTTTAGGCCCGGGTTACTTTGCGACCTCACAAACTGCTCCTATCCGGGTAGATGGTAATCCTTTCTTCGAGTTCATTAACAACCGCACACCGGCCGGCAAATGGGGCGAGCCCGACGAACTGGGAGGTGCCATTGTATTTCTGGCATCGCAGGCAAGCAACTTTGTAAACGGCCAGATCCTGTACGTAGATGGTGGCATACTGGCAACCATCGGGAAGCCGGCAAACGAGTAGTTAGTACATAGCTTTAACCCAAGTTGTGCGGTAGTAGCGAAAAAAAGATTCATTTTCTGTCATCCCCATTTGTCATCCCTTTTGGATCTTGTGGGCGAGATCCAAAAGCAGTGGCTACTGGCTTTTTAGTCTAAGTTCCTATAGCTGCTGTTTCAGCTTTGACAGCAGCAGCCATTTGTTGTATTTCCTGCTTTCTTGTTCTTTTGTCTTAATACGAAAAGAACTAAAAAAATCAAGAAAATAGAAATCGAGGGGCCCTTCCCTTACTCGCTGACAGCTCAAACAGTCTATATTCATTTAGTGCACTGGGCAAAGATGGTCGCGCTGTTGTTGCCAGTCGCAAAATAATTAGAAAAGCAGTTACCGCACAACTTGGGTTGATTTTAACATAAAAGCCTCTCTTTCTGCTAGAAGGAGGGGCTTTTTTTGTGCCCTGTGGTACAGCAGGAGCGCTAGTTATGGCAGGTTATACGGGGCAGACCCTTGACTAATTTCTGATCAAAATCCTTCTGAAGGCTATTTTTATTCAAATAATTGATAAGATGCAGTAATAGGCGCTGCACTTACAGCGCAACAAGCCGTTCGGCAGCTTTGCGTAAGGTTTCTTCAGACTTGGCGAAGCAGAAACGCAGGAATTTGTTATCTGTTTTATCGTGGTAAAAAACGGAAACCGGAATGGCGGCAACACCAATTTCGCGGGTGAGGCGTTTGGCAAACTCCAGGTCGTGCTCCTTCGAAATGGCCTCATACCTGGCAAGCTGAAAGTAAGTGCCCGACGAAGGAAACACCTGGAACCGCGATGGCTCCAGCAACTGGCAGAAAAGGTCGCGTTTGGCCTGGTAAAAAGCCGGGAGCTGCAGGTAATGGTCTTCCTGGTCGAGGTAATCGGCGAGGGCCAGCTGCATGGGTGTAACGGTGCTGAAGGTGAGGAACTGGTGCATTTTGCGCAGCTCCACTGTAAGCGCAGGCGGAGCAATGGTATACCCGATTTTCCAGCCGGTGGTGTGGTAGGTTTTGCCGAACGACGATATGGCAATGCTCCGTTCGCGCAGCGAAGGATGCCGCAACACGCTGCTGTGCAGGTCGCCATCAAATACCATGTGCTCATATACCTCATCGCTGATCACCAGAATATCGGTGCCGTCTATAATATTGGCCAGCGTTTCCATGTCGTGGTGCGTTAGAACAGCACCGGTTGGGTTATGAGGCGTGTTTATGATGATGGCGCGGGTACGGGAGCAGATGCGTTTCTTTACCAGGTTCCAGTCTATATGAAAATCGGGTACTACCAGCGGCACATGTACCGGAATGCCACCAGCCAGTCGTATGGCCGGAATGTAAGAATCGTAGCAGGGCTCCAGCACGACCACCTCATCTCCTGGTTTTACGATGGCGGCAATAGCTGCAAACAAAGCCTCTGTGGCACCAGATGTTACGGTTACTTCGCGCTCCGGGTCTGGCAGGTAACCGTACAGCAGCTGTGTTTTCAAACTGATCTTTTCGCGGAGTTGTAGCACTCCCGGCATAGGGGCATACTGGTTAAAGCCTGCACGCATGTACTTGGTAACCAGCTCCACCAGCTCCTCAGGGCAGTTAAAATCGGGGAACCCTTGCGAAAGATTAATGGCCCGATGCTCCGTTGCCAACCCCGACATAACTGTAAAAATGGTCGTGGTAATATCCGGCAACTTACTGGAAGGATAGTTTATCATGAGGGAATAATATTTAACACTTCAATATAAGTGAATACTCCCAAATTTGCAGTGAAACTTATAGAAGCGTATGAATAAGTTGTTGTACTACGGGTACAGCTTCCTGTTCAAACCAGGGGTTTCGCGTAAGCCAGAACTGGTTGCGGGGCGATGGGTGGGGCAAGGGCATAAAGGCAGGCAGGTACTCGTGCCACTTTGCCACTGTTTCGGTAAGGGTTGGTTTGGCGCGGCTTCCTAAAAAGTAGTCCTGTGCATATTTGCCTACCAAGAGCGTCAGCTTTACTTTTGGCAGATGAGCCAGCAGTTGCTGGTGCCAGTGCTGCGCGCACTCAGGCCGTGGCGGCAGATCACCGCTTTTTCCTCTGCCGGGGTAACAGAAGCCCATCGGTATAATAGCTACTTTCGTTTCGTCGTAGAATATTTCATCTTCGATGTGCAGCCACGCACGCAGGCGTTTTCCGCTTTGGTCGTTCCAGGGGATGCCGCTGGCGTGCACTTTTGTGCCGGGTGCCTGCCCCACAATTAACACACTCGCACTGGCCGATGCCCTGAGAACGGGGCGCGGACCCAGGGGCAGGTGTTCTGCGCAAAGGCGGCAGCTACGCACCTGCTGCAGTAGTAAGTCGAGTTCGGTTGTGGCTGGCATACAGGCTGCAAAGATACAGCGTATTTGGCAATTCTTAAGTTTCCTGCCCCAGGCAGACATTTAACAGTATCGCTTTCGATGGTATTTCTGCTTTGCCCTGACGCTCGCAGGAGCTGCGCATACTGCGAGGTCTTAGTTGTTCCGCCTCTTTATTGTCGCAATAACTGTTCATTGTTTTCCACTTAAATTATTGGGGCCAACCTGCGCGGTTATCAGAATGCTACTTTTACTATTTCCATCTCCTTACTTTTGTCATCTTATAAAGATCGAGTGGGCGAGAGCCATCAACAAAGGCTGATGGTTTGGCTGTATAAGTTGGCATTGCTGCTGCATAACTCTTTATCAGGCTGAAGCTGTTTAATAACCTGATTTTTTGGTGTTTTCACCTTAATATCATATTCATTTGGCTCAGAATAACCTGTTGTTACCTGCCGCAATTAAGTAAGGGGTAGCTATCGCACAACCGAATTATTGTAATCAAAACAGCCTTCCAGAGGGTTTTGGGTCGTTTAAATGCCAAGGGTATGTACCACAACTTTAAGGCGGCTCAGGCGCAGGTGTAGCGGGTGGCCAGGTGGTGCGGTGGAGTAACGGCTATAGAAAAACTAACTTTACAGTTGGCAAGCAGTATAAGCAGAAATATGTTTCGGATCTGGTTTACGTTATGGCTTTTGGTTTTAAGTGTGCTGCCGCTTACAGAAAATAAGGCGCAGCAATATACCGAGTTCAGAAACTCTGTTACGGTAAAGGCTTTCGGGCTTTCGGTGCATTTAAAGGAGAGTCCATATCCAGAAATCTTCCCGAACAGGCTCGACAACAAAGGCTACACCACGCTAAACTTTGGAGGTATTATTGGCTACGACCGTTTTCTGGTTCGCAACGATATAAGTGTACGGGTAGAGCAGGGGTTCTACGCCGATTGTGCCGCCTCTATGGCAGGCTTCTCGCATGTTGGGTTTCGGGCTAAGATTTTCAGGAGCGGCAGGCACTCTGTAAACGGTGGCATAGGCCCCACCTTGGTTTACCGCCACGACTGGAACCGGCTGGAGCAGTACATAGACGATGGCTATTTTAAAAAGCGTGGCGACTGGCAATACAAGTTCTACTGGTATGGTGGTGAGTTTGAGTATAACTACCAGCTCTCAGCACAAAACGACCTGTCGCTTACGCTCATCCCCGGTATACCAGAACTAATCTCCATCGGAATTGGCTTCAGAAGAAGGTACTGAAAAGCTATGGAACATAAAAGACCAGAGCGTGTCTGGTCTTTTATGTTAGTCTCGTCTGCGGCGTCTGTCTTCTTCTTCCCAATCTCTGAACTGCCTGTTGTAGCGTCTGCGCAGTTCTTCTTCGCGCAGTATATAATCATCCTGATGCCAGCGGTCTTTGGCAAACTGGTTATTCCTGTTAAAATTTTCGTCCTGCTGCTGGTGCCTTGGGTCTTGTTGCTGCCTGTACCTGTTCTGGTACCATTGCTCATACTCATCGCGCTGCTGGTCCGGGTGCTCCTGCCGCTGGTCAAACCGATCCTGATCGTTTTTTAACCGCCTGCGTTCGTCCAGCATGTCGTTGCGGGTGCTGTGCAAAGGAGGAACATCGTCGTTCCACCGGCTGCTGAAATCGTTAAAGTGCTCCTGGTTTGCAGGCCTAGGCCGTCGGTTTCTGGAGCCTTGCTGCCATCTCTCCTGATGGTTTCTATGGTCGTCTTCCTCGTTGTGCATCCTGATTTCTTTTTTAGGTTCTGGAAAATATACGCGAGCTTTATCTTGCTTCAGAGCATGCTAAAAGTCTTCGTTTTACAAGACATGGTTTGCCATGCTCTTGTTTTGTACGGGTGCCTTTTAAGGATGTTTAAAGCTCCGGCCATTTTGAAATAACAGGCTAAAAAACTGAGCCGCGTTATAAGTAGCTTAAATATAAGTTAATATGAAATTAGACACAAATGGTAGTCCATAAAAGTGTAGTGTTTCAGCAAATGCCTGGTGCTACGTTACTTGCCTTAGCAACACCTGAGCCTACGCAAGTGCTAAAAAACAAAAGCCAGCACGTTATGTACTGGCTTTTGTTTATGGTTGCCTGTAGCTCCATAAGCTATTGCTTATCTTCGGTAGCGTTGGCTTCTGTCGGAGTCGTTGTAATAATCGTCCCGGCCTGAATCTGTTTCGTCGGCCCAGCGCGGTCCGCCTTCGTAGCCCCGGTCGTAGCGCCTGTCGCGGTAAGGCTCAGATCCCATGCGCACTCTGTCACTTCCTTTTTCAGGTGCACGATAACGCTGGTTCCTGTCCTGGTAGTCGCGGTCATCGGCATGCATTATATCATTCCAGGTGTCGCGTATGCCTTCGCCCATGCGCTCAAAAAAACCGCGGTCATCGTGGCGTTGGTCTCTGTCTTCGTCTGGTGAGTAGCGGTTCTCGCGGTACCAGTTATGGGAGCCACTGCCATAGCGGTAGTCGTCTTCTTTGTAGCGGCTACGCGAGCCAGGTCCTTCCCGATGGATGTTGTCTTTTTGGGTAGGTGGCTCGTTGTAATTACCTGGCTGAGAACCGCTTATGCCGCCATAGCGGTTTTTCTGATTCTTGTTGTTGTAATTGTCGCCGTGGTTCAGGTAAGAGCCCTCGTTGCGGTAGGCACTGCTGCTGCGGGTGCCATAGTGTTCGCTTTGGCTGGGGTGCTGGCGTTGGTTATAGGAGTTGCTATGCGGAGCATCGCTGTTGTAGCTGTTCTTTCTGTCGTGGTCTTGTGCGCCTCTTTTGCTTGGGCCCGTATGGAAGTAAGAATCTTCGCCCCATTCCTGGTAGCTGGCTCTTCTTGGTTCATGGCGGTTTTCGTTCCGCTCCTGATCTTTCCGATATAATTCGCGTCCTACCTGCTGGTTGTCTCCACCACGGTTGCTATAGTTTCTATCTCGCTCGTTATGTTCCATTGCTTTATTTTTAGGTAAATGCATTTGTTGCTCACCGCATTAGCGGTTACCCTTTTTACGGCATTTCGGGCGCAGAGTTAAACGCAGGCGCAAGGAGTCATAAACGCAGAAAGGCGCCCTGGTTAAAAAGGCGCCTTCTCTCTTCAGCAAACCAACAGGCTCCTAAAAGTATTCCGACATAATTTCCCGTACGTCGGCTTCGGCCAGTGGCTTGGAGTAATGTTTCCGAACATCAGGGTATTTTTTTAGCCGCTCCAGGTCGTAAAAACTTGCCGATGAGGTTAGCATGAGCATCACAATGCGGCTCTTTTTACGATCATCGAACTTCTGGTATTCCTCCAGAAACTCAAATCCATCCATCACAGACATCTTAATATCAACAAAGATCAGATCCGGGTACGGATAATCTTCTGCTCCCTGAAAAGCGTTTGTCAGGTAATCCAGTGCTTTCTCTCCGTCTGTCACCACCCGAATGTCATCGGCCAGATCCATGCGCGAAAGCAGCCGGTGGTTCAGGTAATTCGTGGTATCGTCATCGTCGATTAGCAAAATGGTTTTAAGCGGCTTCATATGTTTTATTTTACTGCTGGGTTAGACTAAATCTTTCTTCTGGTTAAAATAAAGGTAAAAAGTGGTTCCCTCGTTTAATGTGCTTTCTATATTAATGTATCCTCCACTGTTGGTAATTAACCTGTTTACAATGTATAATCCAAGTCCGGAGCCATTTACATGGTTATGAAAACGCTTAAACATCTGAAACAGTTTGTTCTGGTGTTTGTTCATATCGATGCCCAACCCGTTGTCTTGCACTATTAACTCTATAAAATCGCCGCGCACAGAGGTTTTCAGGCTTATTTCGGCAGCCCGGTTATGGTCGCGGTATTTTATGGCGTTGCTGATGAGGTTGTAGATAATGCTTTTCAGGTTTGCCCTCGAAAAGGCAATGGCCGGTGCCTCACTAAAGTCGGTGGTCAGGCGCGTTCCGGTGTTCTGCATGGTTTCCTGAATGCTCTCGAGTACATCGTTTGTAAGGGCCACCAGGTCAACCAGTTCCAGGTCGCGCTCATTGTTTTTCTGCACCTTTACTACCTCCGACAGCTCATGAATGGTATTATGGATCTGCCGCAACGATTTGTTGAACATTCCGATCATTTTCTGTGCATCCGGGTCGCTGAACTCTATGTTGCCGGTAAGCTCCTCAAATATACTTGCCATGTTTATAATGGGCAGCTTAAGGTCGTGCGAAGCCGTGTACACAAAGCTGTCGAGGTCGTAATTAATGCGTTTTAGCTCCAGGTTCTTTTCCAGTAGCTCCTCTTCGGCTTTTTTATGATCTTCTATGTCGGTGCAGGTGCCGAACCATTTCACAATGTTTCCGTGCTCATCGTGCATGGGCATGGCTTGTGCCAGAAACCAGCGGTATGTGCCATCGTTTGTGTTCTGGAAGCGATACTCTATTTCGTAGAACTCACCGGTACGGAGCGAATGCTGCCACCTTTCCCAGGCCCGTGGGCGGTCGTCGGGGTGTAATACGGAGTTCCAGGTAAAGCCAATGCTATCTTCCAGCGAAAGGCCGGTGTACTCCGTCCAGCGTTGGTTAAAATAATCGTGGAAGCCGGTAGGGTCGGTGGTCCAGATAATTTGAGGAATAGACTCGGCCAGAAACCGGAATTGCTTCTCCGATCGTTCCAGTTCTTCCTGTAGCTGTATCTGGTCGTGTATATCGGTGGCGGTGCCAAACCATTTTGTAATACGCCCCTGCTCGTCGCGCATGGGCTGGGCACGCGCCAGAAACCAACGGTAATCTTCGGTGGCGACATTGCGCAGGCGCAGGTGACGATTA
Organism: Pontibacter qinzhouensis; assembly: GCF_008017455.1. GTDB lineage: Bacteria > Bacteroidota > Bacteroidia > Cytophagales > Hymenobacteraceae > Pontibacter > Pontibacter qinzhouensis. Next base: position 54,925 of record NZ_VRTY01000029.1, read on the forward strand.
AATGGCTCACCGGTGTGCACGCACTCTAACCAGGTAGAAATAGTGAGCTGCTTATCGTCGGGGTGCAAGGCATGTGTCCAGCCAAAGTTTTTGCTGTTCTCCAGCGGTATGTGGGTGTACTGGTACCAGCCTTTGTTAAAATAATCGATGGTGCCATCGGGGTTGGCGCTCCACACTATCTGCGGAATAGACTCAGAAAGGAACCGTAACTTCCTGGAGGTTTCTTCCAGTGCCAGCAAGGTCTGTTTGCTGTCTTCGATATCGGTATGAGAGCCGACCCATTTGGTAATAGTGCCGGAAAGGTCGCGCAGTGGTATGGCGCGTGCCAGGAACCAACGGTAGGAGCCATCTTTGCCAGACTTCCAGCGACTCTGGATTGTAAAGGTGCTGCCGGTGGCCACACAGTGCAGCCATAAGTCTTTAGTTGTTTTTGCATCGGCTGGGTGAATAAATTTTTCCCAACCCCAATCTCTCATCTCTTCCAGGTTAGAGCCGGTGTAGTCGAACCAGCGTTGATTGTAATAGTCTACCAGACCCTCGGGAGTGGTGGTCCAGGTCATGAGCGGCAGCGATTCCATTACGATGCGGCTGTGGGCCACACTCTCCTGTAGCTTTTGCTCAATTCTGCGCCTCTCGGTAATATCGAGCATGGCACCGATCATGCGTACAGGGCTACCTGTTTCGTCGTGCATCACGTAGCCATTATCCCGAATAATCAGGTATTGTCCTGAAGCGCAGCGGAACCGGTACTCATCGTGCCAGTAAGTGTTGCCGCTATCTATTACATCATGAATCGAAGTCTGTACCCGATCCACATCATCGGGGTGTATTCTTGATGTCCAGGAAATAGCTGTGGGCTCAATTTCTTCTTCGCGGTAGCCAAACAGGTTCTTAAAGCCATCGTTCCACCAGATTGAACTGTCGAGCAGGTTCCAGTCCCAGATAACGTCGTTAGTGGCTCTGGCAATCAGTTCGAACCGCTCGTTGCTCTCTTTAAGCCGTGTGTCATGATCTTTTTGCCTGTTTAAGTCGATCATAGACCCGACCATGCGTGTGAGCTGGCCGGCATAGTTGTACATAATATAGCTATGGTCGTACACGGCGGTATAGCTGCCATCAGCTTTCCGGTAGCGGTACTCCCCTTTCCAGAACCTGCTTCTGGTCTGCAGGGCATTGTGTATGCTGGATTGTATATAGGCTACATCGTCGGGGTGCACCAGTTCTTTCCAGGCCTCCAGGTCGTAGGTTAGCCGGCTATCGGGGTAGCCAAATATATCTTTATAAGACTCACTGAACGTTAACCTGTTATTGTCCATGTCGGCTTCCCACACTGTGGCACCTACTGTTTTCGCCATCTGCAGCAGGTGCAGGTGGCTCGCCTGTGCCTCATGTTCTTTGGTGACGTCTTCTGTCACGTCCCGGAACTCTACTATTAGTAATGGCACTTCCTGTGTACTGCTCAGTAGCGGTTTAATTGTGATTTGCCAGAACTGTTTCCTGTTTCCGGTAGCCAGCAGGTAGAACGATAAAACTGGCAAGGTACATTCTTGCTGCTCCTGCATGGCATGTTGGCAAGCCTCTAAAAAAAGTTGCTGTATATCGCTTGTGTTGTTTGCTTTACTTTCTTCTTTAAAAACAGTGAAAAAGCTATTTCCTACTAGTTCGTTCTGTGTTCTTTTTGTTGCCTCCAGAAAGCTGTCGGTGGTCGCCAGTATGGTTAAATCAGCATCCAAAACAACACTGCGCGTAGGCATTGACCGGAACAGATGCTCGAAGTTAAGGCTAGTGTAAAGTTCAGGCTTATTTTTCATGTTAACGGTTAATGCTTAAAGCAAACGCATGGCTGCTCAAAGTGTTTTGAAAGGTAGCTGTCAGGAATGAATTTTATTTGGAGCAACTCTTACTGTTAAATACAATCAAGCAAGTTTTGCCGCATAAACCAAACCTGTTTCCGTCTTCGCTTCTGAATTATTTGAATGGAAACAGCCTCCAGAAGGTTTTGTATCCGGATTTTGCCAAGGGTTAACCCAATATGTTTTAGTTGATTGTATTTAGAATATGCGTAACATCTGTAAGTTAGGTGAAAGCGGCCTTCCAGACTAAAATAAGTTACCTATAGGGCGCTAGGCTTGCTCCTGCACTACACCTGTTTTTGCAATGCTATTTCAAGTTCGGCTATTCGGTTTTTTGCCAGAATTAGGTCCGTTACTTCTACGGCAGAAATCAGGACACCTTCTATGTTCTCGTTCTCATCCAGGATGGGCTGGTACTTAAAGTTAAACCAGGCCTCGGTTTTCTGACCATTCTGATGACGGTCTATGTTTACTTTAAAGGCATCGATCGTAAATGTTTTACCTTGTTGGTACACATGGTTGAGCAGCAACTGGAAATCAAACTCGTCGAGTTCAGGCCATATCTCGCGGGCCGGCTTGCCAAGGTACCTCCTGTTGCCGTACATGGCGTATACGCCTGGAGTTATAAACTTGCAAACATGGTTTGGCCCCTGCAGGAGGCAAAGGTGTGCCGGCGATAGTTTTAGTATGTTTTCGAGCCTGCGGTCGCGGATTTGTACCTGCTCAAATGCCTGTTTCTGCTCATCTATGTCGGTGTAGGTGCCAATCCAGAGCTTAATGTTGCCTTTATCGTCGAACAGAGGTTCGGCCCGTTCCAGAAACCACCTGTACTGGCCATCGATGCTGCTTTTTACCCGGCACTCTATTTCGTAGTAGCCTAAGGTAAGGGCATTGTGCCAAACCATAATTACCTGTGCGGTATCTTCGGGATGAATAACTTTAACCCAGCCTTCGGTTTGGCCCATAGGCATACCTGTGTAGGCATACCAGCTTCGGTTAAAGAAAATAACTTTCCCGTTCGGAAGGGCGGTCCAGGCCATGTGGGGGAGGGATTCAAGTAATTTATGAAAGCGGTCTTCGCTCTCTAGCAGCGCCTGCTCCACCCGTTTACTGGCGCTAATGTCGATCATGGAGCCTACCATTCTGATGGGTTCGCCACTTTCGTTGTAAATTATGTAGCACTTGTCGGTTACGTGGGCATACTCGCCATTGGCTTTTGCGAAGCGGTACTCCAGCGTAACTGTTTTGGCTCCGGTATTTTTTGCTTCCTCCATGTCGGCAAGTGCCTTCTCGAAGTCATCGGGGTGCACGCGTACGTTCCACGAATCTGCGGCTACGCCTAATTCTTCAGGCGTGTACCCGAAAACCTCATACAGGTTGGCCCCCCAAAAAATTTGGTCCTGCTGTATGTCTAGTTCCCAGTTCGCTGCATGTATGGCGCTCGACAGCATATCCAGGTGTTCCCGGTTATGCACACTTGTCTGGTGCTGGCGTACCTGCTGGGTAATGTCCTGCGTTTCGTGTAGTATGTAGATCAGGGTTCCGTCATTATCGAAAACAGGCAAATGGCTGGAGGCCCAGTAGCGTTCTTCAAAGTGAGGATTGCGGCCATCAGAATCTGTTTCAATGTCGTACCGGATCACGGGCATTTTGTGCGGCTCCTTAAACTCCAGTACGTGCTGCAGCGACTCGTGCAGTATGTGAACCGAGTCTAGTTTTGAAACGGCAGGACTTACAGGAAAAGCCTGTTGCAGGTGTTGGCCAATTAGCTGCTCTCTCGTTTTAGAAGCGACTGAGAGATAGGCATCTGTAGCATCTGCAATAACAAGATCGGGCTGTAAGACCATGTATAAGCCCGGTAAGGCATGGAAAACAGGTCCTAATGAAAATGGGGTACTATCTTTTAAGTTTGTAGTCACGGTGCGTAGGTATTCAGCCCTAAAAACTAGGGTAATAAATAATCAAATTATAAAAAATATTGCAGAACAGCAAGGAAAAGTATGACATGCTAAAGTCTTGTTATAATCTGATGACTATAAAGAAGTTAGACCCAGCATACTGAAAGGGTCTGCCTGCTTGTTAGCTGCTGTTATAGCAAGCGGTATCAAAGTATATGTCCTGGTTTTCTGCTGGTGTAGGAGGCGTAAGATCCTGTTGTGCAATTATTTCAATGAAAAGAGCCTTCCAAAGAATTTTTAGGCTTGCTCCGGTCAGGGTTAAACCAGGAGCAAGTCCAAAAAACATTCATAAATTGACTTTTAAGAAATAGTCGGCTCATGCCTGTCATGAGCATGTTCGGGTTCCAGTATAGCTGGTTTCTAAATCCTTATGGAGCAGGTGTGGCGGGCACGGGTACTCCAATTTCGTCGAACACTTGCTTGGCATCTTTTATGGCACGGATGTCTTCTACAATTACGATGAGCTTATCTTTTGCCTCTTTCAGGCGGGAGCGGCGCGAGTGCTGCTGCACATATTTAAGTATATTGCCAAACACCTCCGACTGAAAATATTTGTCGTTGTTGGCAGTTGGCAGGTAGCCTTTGAGTATTTCTTTTTTGATGGTCAGCTTCTCGAAACCAAGTTGCTGCGCCTGCCACCTTAGTTTCACGATCTCCACGAGCTTCTGCACCTCCTCGGGCAAAGGGCCAAAACGGTCCACGATGCTGGCCTTCAGCTTATCGAGTTCCTGCAGGTCTTTGGTGCTGTCGAGTTTGCTGTATAGGCTGAGGCGTTCCGAAATATTGCTCACGTAGAAGTCCGGTATCAGCACCTCCATGTCGGTTTCGATGTTGCAGTCGCGCACGGGTTCTATAAACTGCTCCAGGTTATCGGCCAGGAACAGGTCGCGGAACTCTGTTTCTTTCAGCTCTTTTATGGCATCGTCGAGCACCTGGTGGTACATCTCAAAACCAAGATCCGATATAAAGCCAGTTTGCTCGCCACCAAGCAGGTTGCCGGCCCCGCGTATGTCGAGGTCGCGCATGGCAATCTTAAAGCCTTCGCCCAGGTCAGAGAATTCTTCGAGGGTACTGAGGCGTTTGCGGGCATCGCTTGGCAAGCCCGAGACAGGTGGCGTGAGCAGGTAGCAATACGCTTTTTTGTTGGAGCGGCCTACGCGCCCGCGCATCTGGTGCAGGTCGGAGAGGCCAAACATATGTGCCCTGTTAATGATAATCGTGTTAGCGTTCTCAATATCAAGGCCCGATTCGATGATGTTGGTGGATACAAGTACATCGTACTCGCCGTTCACGAACTTCATCATGCGTTTTTCCAGTTTCTCGGGGTCCATCTGGCCGTGGGCGTACGTTACTTTGGCATCGGGCACGAGGCGCAGGATCATGGAGGCAATTTCTTCGATGTCTTTAACCCGGTTGTGCACAAAAAACACCTGCCCGCCCCGCTTTATCTCCAGCACAATGGCATCCCGGATCAGGCCTTCGTCGAACACGTGCAGCTCGGTTTTAACGGGCTGGCGGTTAGGTGGCGGCGTGGCGATAACCGAAAGGTCGCGGGCTCCCATCAGCGAGAAGTGCAGCGTGCGCGGAATAGGGGTGGCAGTCAGGGTGAGGGTATCTACATTCACCTTCATCTCCTTGAGCTTGTCTTTTGTTTTTACCCCGAATTTCTGCTCCTCGTCAATCACCATCAGGCCGAGGTCTTTGAATTTCACATCTTTGCTTACAATGCGGTGCGTGCCAATCAGGATGTCGACTTTACCGTCTGCCACACGTTTGAGGGTTTCTTTAGTGTCTTTGGTGGTTTTAAAGCGGTTAATGTAGTCTACTGTTACGGGGAACTGTTCCAGCCTGTCGCGGAAGGTGCGGTAGTGCTGCATGGCCAGAATGGTAGTAGGCACCAAAACGGCTACCTGCTTGCCATCGCAGGCGGCTTTAAAGGCGGCACGTATGGCAACTTCTGTTTTGCCAAAGCCCACGTCGCCACACACGAGGCGGTCCATGGGGTGCGGCTGTTCCATGTCAGCTTTTACGTCTTCGGTGGCTTTGCCCTGGTCAGGAGTGTCTTCATAGATAAAGCTCGATTCCAGCTCTGCCTGCAGAAACCCATCGCGGCTAAACGAGAAACCGGGCGCGGCCTTGCGTTTGGCGTAAAGCGATATCAGTTCGTGGGCAATATCTTTCACCTTGCCTTTAACTTTTTTCTTCTTGTTCTCCCACTCCGGCGAGCCCAGCTTGCTCATGCTGGGCGGGCCGCCCTCTTTGCCGCTGTACTTGCTTATTTTGTGCAAGGCGTGTATGCTTACATACAGCAGATCATCGTCGCGGTACACCAGCCGGATGGCTTCCTGTAACCTGCCTCCAACCTCTACCTTCTCCAGGCCGGCAAAACGACCAATGCCATAGTCTACGTGGGTTACGTAGTCGCCGGGCTGCAGCGAGCGCAGCTCTTTCAGCGTCATGGCTTTGCTCTTGGAGTGGCCTGTTTTGGCCTTGTGCTGGTAAAAACGGTCGAAAAGCTGGTGATCGGTATAGCAGGTAACCTTCAGGTTCTGATCTATAAAGCCTTCGCGCAACGAGATAGGTAAATGCTGAAAACGCACATCGTGGTCGAGCTCATCAAAAATCATGGTGAGGCGGTTGATCTGGCGCGGGGAATCTGTAGCGATGATGTTTACAAAGCCAGCGCCCTGCTGCTCGTGCAGGTCTTTTACCAGCCGCTTAAAATCTTTGTTAAACGATGGCTGCGGCTTGGCCTGCAGTTGTATAACTTCGGCCGATTTAAAATGGAAGCGCTTGCCTATCTCCACCACGTTAAAGGAATCGAGCAGCTTTTTAAATTGCTTCTGTGGCTGAAACAGCTGTTCCGGGTCCGACACAATCTGGGTGCCGCCGCTGCCAGCCATCATCTTCGAGAAGGCATGCGAGGCTTTCTCGAAATACTCTTCTATAACATCGAGGGTCTGGCGGATATCTTTAAACCAGATGTTGGTGTTGCCGGGCAGGTAATCCAGAAAAGCCTCGCGGGTTTCCTGGAGCAGCTTTGTCTGCACATTGGGTATAATCGAAATGGCCTTCTTCGTCTCCACACTCAGCTGCGTATCGGGGTCGAAGGTCCGGATGCTTTCTATTTCGTCGCCGAACAGTTCGATGCGGTAAGGCAGGTCGTTGGCATACGAAAACACATCCACAATACCGCCCCGCACGGCATACTGGCCTGCCTCATACACAAACTCTGTCCGCTCAAAACCATATTCTGCCAGCATTTCGCTCAGGAAGTTGGTGTCCAGCTTTTCACCAACTTTGGCTCCGAGAGTATTCTCAACCAGCGATTTTTTGTTGATTACTTTCTCTGTAAGCGCCTCCGGGTATGTTACAATCAGTTCACCTTTGCCGGTTTTCTGGTTGAGGCGGTTAAGCACCTCCGCCCGCATGAGTATGTTGGCGTTCTCGGTTTCGTCGAAACTGTAAGGGCGCTTGTA